>DAOVCL010000002.1 GCA_030670005.1 Candidatus Zixiibacteriota bacterium
AAAGTTAGCCTGGTGACTGGAACCGCTTAGGTTCTCCCGTTCCTTTTCCCAGGCAACTCACCAGATGCTAAGAAACATCCTCAAATAGGCAAAAGGTGCCCACTCTCCAGTCAATAACGTTAGGAGGGTCAGGCAATATGGGAAGATACCGCCTGCTCGGCATACCCGCGGTTCGGGACAGAATAAATCCTATCTTTGAACAAAAGTTTCCTGATGACTCCTTTGACGTAGAGGTGGCCGATGGTAACATTCTGGGGCTGGTTGAGAGATTTCTCAAGTCCGGTGTAAAGCTTAGGTGGAAAAGGCACTGGAGGTGGTATGGAAAAAAACCGAACCAAGTCAGTGGAGAAATTTCGAGACGAAGTCAGGAGACTTACCGTCCGGTCTTATAACCTCAACCAAGAGGTCATCAAGGAACGCGCTCGGCCGCTGAGCCTGGGGGATCTTTGTCCTGTTGTCAAAGGATGTTTAATTGGCCCCCTGGATAGGGGCAATCTCTGTTGGGGTCGCCCGGTGCGGGAAAGTCCCGACTACGTCGGGATAAATATGGGGAATTGACCCCATTGCGACAACGGGGAGGGGCTGTTAATCACCTGCCCCTTACCCGCTCTAAAAAATTCCGAAATGTCCTGTTATCTTGTGCACCGTCAGGAGTATAGGGAGAGGGTTGCAGAATTGAGCGAGGAACTGAGGATCCCCCTTCTGGTTGAAGCCCCGGATTATACTTACGGTCAAAATGGTGAGCCCAGATATTACAATGCCGTATTTCTCTTTCGGCCTCAAGTTGGGGAGGTGCAAAATTACTACAAGATCCAGCTTGTCCCCTTCTCAGAGAGGATACCATTCGATGAGAGGCTACCCATACCGAAGAGGATAAACCTGGGGGAGGCCGACTTCTCCCCTGGAAGAAGGCTCACCCTTTTCGATAGTGGCAAGGGCCATTTTGCCGCCCTGATCTGTTTTGAGGCCATCTTCCCCAATCTGGTAAGAGCGTTTGTAAACAGGGGATAAGATTTTCTGGTAAATGTCACCAACGATGCCTGGTTTGGTAGGACATCAGGCCCCTTTCAGCACGCGGAGATTGCCAAGTTCAGGACAGTAGAAAATCGCATATATATGGCCTGCTGTGCCAACACCGGGACATCCATCCTCTACGATCCCTATAGCAGGACGATAGCCCAAACCCGGCTCTTTACCAGGAAAAGCCTGGTTTTGGACCTCCCCCTGGGGGGGAGAAGACATTCTACACCCAATGGGGGGAATGGTTTCCAAAGCTCTGTCTGGTCATAACGGTACATTTCGGAATTTCTTGGAAATTCCGAAATGTCAGGGGATGTTTGAAGGGGATAGGTCCCCTTCAAGAGTGACAGCGGAGCGATCCGAGTGAGCGCAGGATTGCGAAGCGCCAGAGGGTCGAGAGACCCTATGGGAAGTTAGCGACCGAAGGGAGCTAAGTTCGATTATGGGGATTGTGGCCTTTCTCATCGGATTTAAGATGAACCAATCGCCCACAAAGTGATTTAATCAAGAACTGAGAGGTCAGATCCCCTGATCTGACCGTGCCAAATGAAGCTTCAACAGAGGTGATAGAAAGAGAAAATAAGGTTCAGCAAAGGGTTAGAAAAAAGGGGGTAAAATTGAGGTGGAAAATGGGACTCTTTTTTATTCTTTTGCCTGGCTTGGCCCAGGCAGGGGGTTGGCACACCTATACAAACACCAATTATCTCAACGATCTGAAGGTTATAGGCAACCAGGTTTGGTGGGGAACAAATGGTGGGATGGTGAAATACGATAACTCGGATAGCTCTTACACCATCTACCGGAACACAGACGGCCTGGGGGGGATAAATGTGGGGGCAGTGGAGGTGGATGATGAGGGAAACCTCTGGTTTGGCCTGGCAAATGGGGTATTAAACAGGCTCAGGCCCAATGGGGAATGGAAGAGGACATTCCTGGAATGCGGCATTAACTACCTGAGATACCATCAGGGGAAAATATGGGCAGCCACCGAGAAGGCTCTGATAAAGTTTGATCCTCAAACCTGGCTCCCTTTGGATATCTGTGAACAGCCGGGAACTGGGTTGCAGAGGGATCGACCCATCAGGTGCCTCTTCTTTTGGGGGGATACCCTCTGGGCCGGCACAGAGGGGGGAATCTCCTATATCGATATTGCCCAGACGGAAAACCTCAGGGACCCAGCCCAGTGGACCTACTTCACCGAAGAGAACTCATCCTTGGGAAATGATGAGATCAACACGATTGCCTCATATCAGGGGGAAATATACACGGGCACTGGAGACGGTATCTACAAATTTGCCGATAGTTTATGGGAGCCAATTGGGGGTGATTGGCAGGACGGCAGAATCTATGATCTAAAGACCCACTCCGGCAAACTCCTGGCGGTGACCGCCAAGGGAGTTTGGCGGTGGGAGAACGGAGACCTCGACTCCCTGAAATGTCCCTCCTCAGTTACTCGTAAGTTAAGCATTGGCCCACAGGGAGAGCTTTGGGTGGGAACCTGGGGGGAGGGAACCCTCCTCTACTCAGGCGGAGGGTGGCAATACCCATTTAAGACCCAGGGCCCCATCGGGAACAGGATAGCGGATATGACCTTAGATGGGGAGGGACGGCTCTGGTTGGCCTCTCCAGGATACGGGATGAGCGGCTTCGATGGGAAGAGGTGGGAGAACTTTAGCCCGATAGCAGATACCACCCTCCATTCTCATCCCAATGGTCACGAAAGCCCTATCTCAAAGGGCATCTGTGCGGTAGCCGTAGACAAGGTAGGGAACAAGTGGTTCGGCCTCTGGGCTGGGGGGGTGATCAAGCTCGATACAGAGGGGAATCAGACCCTATATGATGAGGACAACAGCATTCTCAGGTTTAGCGATCCCAATTATAAGTGGGCCACCTGGAATGTGGTGGTAAACCAGATAATGGTGGACAAGGCAAACAACAAATACTTTGCCAACTGGTATAATGGGGTAGCCATCTTAGACAGTAGTGAGACCAATTGGGTGATGTATGATCGCCTAATAAGCGATGGCGTCATCACTGGCAGGCTCATTCTGGATATGCTCATTGACAACCAGGGAAGAAAATGGTTTGCCCACCGCGACGGGGCGGGGGGTAGCCAGGGTGGGGTAAGCTATCTGTTTGATGATAAGGGGACTCCCCTTGATCAAGAGGATGACAGTTTGGTCTATTTCTTGGGGGAGAGGGATGGGCTTTTAAACAACAAGGTGAACTCCCTGGCGATTGACCTTGATGGTTCAATCTGGATGGGCACCGATGAGGGGGTGAGCAAGTATGACCCCTGGCTCTCCCCGGTCCCCATCCCAGGATACAGGTTCCTGCCAAACTATTTGGACAGGATCGGCTACCGAGAGGTCAGCTCCATAGAGGTTGACACCAAGGGGAACAAGTGGTTTGGCACCAGCAGTGGCTTGCTCAGATATGAAGAGGAGGATTTCACCTGGCAGGAGTTTACCCCCAAGAACAGTGGCCTCCTGGACGAGAAGATAAACTGCCTCCTCTTGGACAAGGACAAAGGACATCTCTGGATAGGGACGGACAAGGGGCTATCTATGTATGAGTTGGATATGGTCAAACCAAAGCCTAAACTCTCACAGCTTCTGGTATATCCTAACCCCCTCATCCTCTCCCGGAATGGGGCAGGGTCCAGGAGTGGGGCCGAGGTCAAATTCAAAAACCTGACGGCCACATCCACTGTATACATCTTCACCGTTAACGGCGAGCTGGTCAGTGAGATACCCTCTCAAGGACTTGGCCTGGTAAGCTGGGACGGGAGAAATCAGGGCGGGAACCTGGTGGCCTGCGGGGTCTACATCTGGGTGGTAAGGGATAAAAATGGAAACAATAGGACGGGAAAGATAGCAGTGATCAGATGACCTTTTCCAAACGAAATGACCTAATACCACCCCGCTCCTCTTCAAGGCCCTTCAAAAAAATCCTTGACAAATAGCTGTAGCCTTCCTTAAGTTTATCTCTTCAGATGAAGAAGAGAAGTTTCAAAGGGGGAACTCATCCCCCAGCGAAAAAGGAGCTCACCGCCAAATCACCCATAGCGGCTATGCCCCTGCCGGAGGAGGTTCTCCTCCCCCTGAGCCAACATCTCGGCGCCCCAGCCAAACCACTGGTTAAACCCAATGATAGGGTGAAGACCGGTCAAAAGATCGCTGAGGCGACAGGGTTTGTCTCCGTTCCCCTCCATTCCTCCATCTCTGGCACTGTTAAGGAGATCGCGGAGCTACCCCATCCCACTCTCGGTGTGGGCTTGGCTATCAGGATCGAAGGGGATGGAGATGATGTGTGGGATGAGGGGACAAAGGAGAGGGCAAACTATAGCGGGCTGACCCCAAAGGAGCTAAGGGAGATCATCAGGGAGGCAGGCATTGCTGGTATGGGGGGTGCTGCCTTCCCTACCCATGTGAAGCTCTCCCCCCCCCAGGAGAAGCCAATTGACACCTTTATCCTCAACGGAGCCGAATGCGAGCCCTGGCTCACTGCTGACCAAAGGCTTATGCTGGAGAACGGTGAGGGAATCTTGGAGGGGATGAGGCTCATTATGCGGACCCTTGGTTGTCAGAAGGGGTGTATCGGCATAGAGACAAACAAGGGGGATGCCATCAAGAACCTGCAGAAGCTCTCCTCCGCCTACGGCTACGAGGTCATACCTCTTAAGGTCAAGTATCCCCAGGGGGGGGAGAAACAATTGATCAAGGCCATCACTGGTCGGGAGGTTCCCTTGGGCGGGCTCCCTATGGATGTGGGCTGTGTGGTGCACAATGTGGGAACAGCATACGCCGTTTACGAGGCCGTGGCTAAGGGGAAGCCGCTGATTGAAAGGGTTGTTACTGTTACCGGCACCATAGTCAAGAATCCCCAGAACCTGCGCACAAGAATAGGAACCCACTTTGCTAAGCTCATTGAGGAATGTGGAGGGACAACGGAAACAATGGGCAAGCTAATAAATGGTGGGCCGATGATGGGCATAGCGGTGGAGACCGACGAGGTACCCGTAATCAAAGGAACATCAGGGGTTTTAGCCCTGTCCCAAAAGGAGGCCAGATACTGGGAGCCCAGGCCCTGCATCTACTGTGGAAGATGTGTAGATACCTGCCCTATGGGGCTTATGCCCAATATGATAGGCAACTTAGCTGAAAAGGAGAAGTTCGCATCGGCCAAGGAGTATGGGGTGCTGAACTGTATAGAATGTGGAAGTTGCTCCTTTGTATGTCCTGCCAGGAGGAACCTTGTTCACCTCTTCAAATATGCCAAGGCCAAGCTGACCCAAATGAAAGAGAGTTAAATGGAATCCAAGCTATTCCTCTCCTCCTCCCCCCATATCAGGGATGATGTCTCCATCCCCAAGATAATGTGGACGGTGAACATCGCCCTTCTACCTGCCTTGTTGGGCTCTCTCTGGTTCTTTGGTCTGAGGGCCCTATGGTTGGTGGCCGTGAGTATCCTAACTGCGGTGGGAACCGAGGCCCTGCTGGAGAAGCTGATGAAGAAGCCTTTAACCATCTACGATGGATCTGCAGTGATCACGGGGATACTTCTCGCCTTTAACCTACCTGCCGGCGTTCCTCTCTGGATGCCTGCTGTGGGGTCGGTGGTTGCCATTGGCATAGGGAAACAGGTTTTTGGAGGATTGGGTTTTAACCCTCTGAATCCAGCCCTTCTGGGAAGGGCATTCCTGATGGCCTCCTGGCCGGTGCATATGACCACAGATTGGATCCTCACCCGTTATGGAACGATGAACGGGATTGACACGGTGACCAGGGCCACTCCTCTTAAAGTCTACCAGTTGGCCAGGGACTACCTCTCCGCCCACCAGGGAGTATCCCCGGAGCAGTTATCCCAGGCCAAGGTCACCCTCACCCATCTATCCCAGGCCTACAGAAACCTCTTCTGTGGCAATGTGAGCGGCTCCCTGGGGGAGACTTCTTTCCTCCTCCTCTTCGTAGGAGCATTTCTCCTCTTCCTCAAGGGGTATATCGGCTGGAGGATACCGGTATCCTTCATCGGCACCGCGGCCCTGGGAGCCTGGATATTCGGCGGGACAGGTAGGCTGTTTACCGGTGATCCCCTCTTCCACATCTTGGCTGGAGGGCTGGCCTTGGGGGCCTTCTTTATGGCCACCGATATGGTCACCTCCCCTGTTACCCCCAAGGGGAAACTTCTATTCGGATTTGGCTGTGGATTGATCACCATACTTATCAGATTGGTTGGGGGCTACCCAGAGGGGGTCTCTTACTCCATTCTCTTGATGAACTTAATTGTCCCACTTTTGGATAGATATACCAAGCCCAGAAGGCTGGGGGAGGTGAGAAGATGAAAGAGATAATCAAGTTTGGTGGCCTTCTCCTCTTAATTACCGGAGTGGCCGCTGGTCTTTTGGCCTATGTGGACTCTCTGACCAAACCGAAGATAGAGGAGCAGAAGAGGTTAGAAGGGGAGGAGGCCCTAAGCTGGGTTCTCCCCCAGGTCAAAGAGGGGGTGATCATCCATGTTTGCTCCAAGGGCAAGACCCTTTACTATATCGGCTATGCCCACAAGGACACCACAGATCTGGTTGGATACGCCTTCCTGGCCAAGGGCACGGGTTACTCCAGCGATATTGAGACGATGGTAGGGGTAGACACCTCTGGGGTGATCACCGGGATAAGGATACTCTCCCAGAAGGAGACCCCGGGGCTTGGCTCCCGCATTCTGGAGGTAAAGCCAGGGGAGACGGAGCCCTGGTTTCAGCGCCAATTTAAGGAGAAGAAGGCAGATCAGGTAGCGGTAGAGAAGGATGGGGGAGAGATAAACAGCGTCACCGGCGCCACCATCTCCTCCCGGACAGTGACCAACTCCATCAAGGAGGGGGCCTTGAATTTGGCAAAGCTGATCGAAGAAAGCAAAGAAAAATGAGGACAGGAAAGGTGTTCGTCAAGGGGATCTACCAGGAGAACCCCATCTTCCGGCTGGCCCTGGGCCTCTGTCCCTTCCTGGCAGTGACCAGTTCGACAGAGAATGGGTTGGGAATGGGATTGGCAGCCACCTTCGTCCTGGTAGGCTCAAACTTCATCATCTCCCTGGTGCGCAAGCTAATTCCCCAGAGGATTAGGATCCCTTGTTTTATCGTGGTGATAGCCACCTTTGTCTCCCTGGTAGAGATGGTTATGCAGGCCTACTCCCCTGGGTTGTATAAGAACCTGGGCATATTCGTCCCCTTGATTGTGGTCAACTGCATCATCCTGGGAAGGGCGGAGGCCTTTGCCAGCAGGAACGGGGTGGGTCTCTCCCTGCTCGATGGGTTGGGAATGGGGGTTGGTTTTACTCTGGCCCTGGTGATTATCGGGGTCATCAGGGAGCTATTGGGATCGGGAAAGATCTTTGGGCACATCATCCTTGGTTCGGGATATAACCCGGCCCTTCTCTTCATCCTCCCTCCGGGCGCCTTCCTCACCATTGGCCTTCTTATGGGGCTGTTTAACTATGTAGAAGAAAGAGCAAAGAGATGAGTATCGGACACCTCTTGATCATCGCTGTGGCCTCCATCCTGGTGAACAACTTCGTCCTCTCCCGCTTCTTAGGCCTCTGCCCCTATATTGGGGTCTCCAAACAGCTCGATTCGGCCATCGGCATGGGAATGGCGGTTATCTTCGTGATGACAATGGCCTCACTCTCCACCTGGGCCATATACACCTATCTGCTGGCTCCGGCCACCTCCATCTGGAAAATTGACCTCACCTACCTGAGAACTATCTCCTTTATCCTGGTTATCGCCTCCTTGGTGCAGTTGGTGGAGATGGTGCTGCAGAAGACAGTCCCCACTCTCTATCGGGCCTTAGGGATATATCTCCCCCTGATCACCACAAACTGTGCCGTCTTGGGGGTAACCGTGCTGAATATAGACAAGAGGTTTGGCCTGGTGGAAAGCCTGGTGCAGGGGTTTACCGCCGGGGTTGGCTTTACCCTGGCCTTGATCCTAATGGCCGGGATAAGGGAGAAACTCGATCTGGCAGACATCCCCAAGCCATTGAGGGGGATACCAATAGCCTTCATCGTGGCCGGGATTATGTCCATTGCCTTCTTGGGCTTCTCCGGCCTGGTGACTGAATAGATGAGCTCAGGGATACTCATTCCCATATTAAGCGTGGGTGGATTGGGCCTGATCTTTGGCGTTGGCCTGGCCTTGGCCGCCAAGAGGTTTGCCGTGAAGGTCGACCCCAGGGTGGAGAAGATCCTTGAGGCCCTGCCTGGGGCAAACTGTGGGGTCTGTGGTTATCCGGGCTGCTCAGGCTTTGCCGAGGCGGTAGTGGCGGGGAAGGCACCTGTTAACGGCTGCGTGCCTGGGGGGCCGGCTGTGGCCAAAACCTTGGGCAAGATAATGGGCAAGGAGGCTGAAGAGGGGATAAAAAAGATAGCCTTTGTCCAATGCCGGGGAGGGAAGGATAAGGCCAAAGGGAAGTTTAGCTATCAGGGATTGGAGAACTGTGGAGCAGCCTCGCTCATCTCCGGTGGCCCTAAGGCCTGCAGGTATGGCTGTCTGGGGTTTGGAGATTGCGTGAAGGTCTGCCCTTTCGGTGCCATCGAAATGGGGGAGGACGGAATTCCGGTAGTGGACGATGAGAAATGCACCGGATGCGGCCTCTGCGTGCAGGCCTGCCCCCGGGGGATAATCACCCTCTTGCCTTTCTCTCAAAAGGTCTTCGTTGGCTGCGTATCTAAGGATAGGGCGGCTGTGGTGAAGAAGGCCTGCGCTGTAGGCTGTATCGGATGTGGCATCTGTGCCAAAAAATGTCCTCAGGGAGCAATCACCATCAAGGATAACTACGCCTGGTTTGACTATAACAAATGCACCAGTTGCGGCACCTGCGCCTATGTCTGCCCCACCAAGGCCATCGTGGACAAGGTCAAAGCCAGGCCAAAGGCGTCAATTGGCACTGGTTGCACGGGCTGTGGCATCTGTAAGGAGGTCTGTCCGGCCAAGGCCATCTCCGGGGAGAAGAAATCAAGACACCAGGTGGATATGGACAAGTGTATCGGTTGCGGCCTCTGCTTTGAGAAGTGCCCGGTAAAGGCCATTAATATGGTGGGAGCCTTAGGTTGGGTAGAGAAGAAGAAGGGGGTAGCTTAAGAATTAAGAACTTAGCGCCCTTCGGGCACTAAGTTCAAAAGTTGAGCTTTTCATATGAAGAAGATTGCGATTTTCGTTATGTATAATATTGTTGTGGTGCTTTCATTATTTATCTCACTTGAGCTTATAATCAGATCCACTCTCCCAGAGATTAAACCTTATGCAACCGATAAGAGAATATTGGTTGATAGTATGTATTACGATTCAAGAGGACTTAAACCATTGAGTGCTGGTTACTCAAATGAGGTATTGGTGAAAGTTGATAGGTTGGGCTTTAGAAAGTGTAGTACCCCAATCGACAAATTGAAAAGGAGTTGGCTTCTCTTAGGAGACTCGATTACAATGGGTATTGGTGTAGAGAATGATTCAACATTTGCATGTATTATTCAAAACCAAGTGGATTCATTAAACATATTGAACCCATCTGTAATTGGCTATGCAGCGAAAGATTATATGAATGTCTCCAAGTATTTTGTCATTGATAAAGTTTACAATTTGGATATCAGGAGAGTCATTATTTTTTGGTGTTTAAATGATGTTTACTTTACTCTGTCAGATATCGAAACTCCAGGTGGTCATCTCAGATATTTATTGGGTGATTTTCTGAAATTTTTAAGACTTAATAGCAGATTTTACCTTTTCATAAAGAATCTCGTTTTTGATAGACCTAAAAGCTATTATAACTTTGATGAGAGATTCTATTCTGAAGATGATCCTGAATTTGTCAAGTCAATAGATAAGATTATAGAAATAAGCCAACTGTGCTCCAAGCAGAATATCGATTTTCATATTGTCGTACTTCCCTATGAGTATCAGCTAAGGAACCCTAATTCTTTGATCCGTAAACCCCAGAAAATCATATCTACCAGACTTATGAATGAAGGCATTACAGTGTTGGATCCGATGGAATTCTTTAGAGATACTTCTAAAGAATCCAAAGAATTCTTCTTGTATGGGGATGGGATGCATTTATCAAACACAGGCCATCGACTACTTGCCGAATTTGTAATCAAAAGCTTGATTGAATCTCAGAAAGATATAAGACCTAATTAAATGCGCCTGACCGGGGCTCGCACCTAATGTCAAGGGATGGGTTAAGTTTTATGCCACAATAGGGTTGGCGCATCCTGGGGCGCTTTTAGTAAAGGGAGCAAACGAGCATTTGTGGTTATATTTGGATAGAATTGGGACGAAAATCCAGGAGGTGACCTATCAGGAAATTTCACCAGATCTGGCATATCTGGAGACGCATCGGACAGGCTATTGGCGACTGGGTTGCCCGAGTCGTGTTGACGGCTTTCTACTTCACGCTTTTTGCCCCTTTCGGCCTGGGGGTGCGGCTATTGAGCGACCCACTGGCGATCAAGCGCAAACATAAGGCACATTGGCTGGAACGCACAACCCATGATTTGACCTTGGACGACGCACGGAGGCTCTCCTGATGTACATACTGGGCATCTCGTGCTACTACCACGACGCGGCAGCCTCCCTGCTGCACGACGGCATGTTGGTGGCTGCCGCCGAAGAGGAGCGTTTCACCCGCAAGAAGCACGACTACAGCTTCCCCGACCATGCCATTGACTTCTGCCTGCGTCAAGCCGGGATAACTGGGCAAAACCTGGACTTGGTAGTTTTCTATGAGAAACCGCTGCTCAAGTTCGAGCGTATTCTCATGACCACATTGCAGACCTTTCCCCAGTCATGGGACGTCTTCCGCGAGTCCATGATTGGTTGGTTCAACGAGAAGCTGTGGATCAAAGGCCACATCCTGACCAAATTGAATATTCCCAATGAGAAGCTGCTCTTCATCGAGCATCACCTGAGCCATGCTGCCAGCGCCTTCTTCTGCTCACCCTATGAGGAGGCGGCCATCCTGACGGTAGATGGAGTTGGGGAGTGGACGACGGCAACGGTGGGTCGGGGAAGGGCCTTCTGGGCAGAGGGGCAGGGGAGGCAAGGAGAGAGTGAGACAAGGGGCAAGAAAGAGCAGTCTGCAACCCGCAGTAATTCGATTGAGCTTTTCGACGAGGTGAATTTCCCCCATTCCCTGGGCCTGCTCTACTCTGCCTTCACCGCCTTCCTGGGCTTCCGGATCAACAATGGCGAGTATAAGGTGATGGGCATGGCACCCTATGGGCGGCCCAACCGGGTGGAGGACATCTATAAACTCATCGAGGTAGGCGACAACGGCGAATTCCGGCTGAATATGGACTACTTCTGTTTCCACCACTCCATCTCACGCACTTTCAACGGCAATTTTGTGAAGCTATTCGGTGAGCCGCGAGTGCACGAATCGGCCTTCTACACCCTCATTACTCATCCAAAGCAAGATCATCCCCAATGGAATGAGGCCAGAGCCCAGAGCAATCAGCACTATGCTGATATCGCCGCCAGCATCCAGAGGGTGACTGAGGAGACGTTGCTCAAGATGGCCAGCTATGCCCACCGGTGTACCGGCCTGAAAAAGCTGTGCATGGCCGGTGGTGTGGTGCTGAATTCGGTGGCCAACGGCCGCATCCTGCGCGAGACGCCTTTCGAGGATGTCTTCATCCAGCCAGCAGCGGGCGACTCCGGTGGGGCCCTGGGGGCGGCCCTATACGCCTACCATGTGCTGCTGGGTCAACCACGCAAGTTCGTGATGGAGCATGCCTACTGGGGCCAGGGCTACTCCCCCGATGAGGTACGAGCCGAAATTGAGGCCACGGGCCTGCCCTACCAGCGGATAGAGGATCCAGAGCGGCTGGCGCAGCTAATGGTGGATGACCTGCTGGCTGGCAAGGTGATCGGCCTCTTCCAGGGACGCTTCGAGTGGGGGCCACGGGCACTGGGTAACCGCTCCATCCTGGCGGATCCGCGCCGGGCGGAGATGAAGGCTATCGTCAATGCCCGCATCAAGTTCCGCGAGCCCTTCCGCCCCTTCGCGCCGGCAGTGTTGGAGGAACGGGCCGCCGACTTTTATGCCGACCTTGACGACCCAACCCGTCACTATCCCCTTCGCCACATGCTCATGGTCTACCACACAAAGGACGGCCAGGGTGAAAAGATCAAGGCGGTCACCCACCAAGGGGGCACGGGGCGCTTGCAAACGGTGCGCCGGGAGTGGAACCCGCTCTATTACCGCACAATCGAACTGTTCGGCGAAGCCACGGGGGTGCCGGTGCTGCTCAACACCAGTTTCAACCTGCGTGGTGAGCCCATCGTTAACACGCCAACTAATGCGCTGGACACGTTTGCGAAAAGCGGGATTGAGACGCTATACATGGATGGATATGTTATCCGTAAGTAGATGTAATGAACCGCACATTTGGAACGTTCCAGAGGGCACATATCTCGCCGGATAACGGCTGGATTCGACTGCGGCGTATCTCCGTTTCCCCCAGCAAGCTGTGAGGTATCCAGCGGAGGCCTATCATGAAAGCTGGAGATTGAGTATGGAGTCTGACGTCACAAGCTCAGTCGTACCATCTCTTATGGCTCAGCACATAGACATTTTCGTTTGCCCATCCTGCGGCGGAGCTTTGCATGTATCGAGTGACCGTCGCAGAATAGAATGCTCCAAATGCAATCTATCTTTCAGATCTGAAAAGGGAATACCTCTTTTATTCTGGCCCAATGAATCGGATTCTAAAGTAGATGTTACAGAGATCGTCAAATCGTTCTATGAGGAAAACCCTTTCCCTGGTTACGAAGATGTGGATTCTAAATGGAGCCTTAGAGATAAGGCTGAAAAAGGGATTTTTGCTCGTTTGCTAGATGACCAAATCCCTTATGGTTGGAAGATACTCGAGGTCGGATGTGGCACAGGACAACTGAGCAATTTTCTGGGTATGACATGGGGAAGAACTGTTTTTGCTACTGATATCTGTCTGAATTCCCTAAAGTTAGGCCAGGAGTTCAAGGAAACACATCAAATTGACAATGTCGTTTTTCTCCAAATGAATTTATTTAGGCCAGCATTCAAGACAGATAGTTTTGATTTAGTTATCTGTAACGGTGTATTACATCACACCAGCGCCCCATTTTTGGGCTTCCAATCGATATCAAAACTTATTAAAAAAGGAGGATTCGTCATAGTTGGCCTTTATAATACTTATGGCAGAATTCCAACTGACATCAGGCGTTTCATCTTTAAACTTTCTGGTAATCGTTTCAAGTCTTTAGATCCTCGCCTAAGAGCCAAAAATCTTAGTGACATAAGAAAACATATATGGTTTATGGATCAGTATAAGAATCCGCATGAATCCAAGCATACAATTGGAGAAGCGCTGAGTTGGTTTGATCAATCTGGAGTCGAGTTTATTAACAGCATACCGAAGTCTACGGCATTTGAACCATTCTGTCCGGAGGAAAAGTTATTCAAGGCAAATCCCAGAGGGACGAGGCTTGATCACTTTTTTGTTCAGTTGGGTATGCTGCTTAGTGGGGGCAGAGAAGGCGGGTTTTTTATAATGATTGGCCGTAAGAAAACTTAATATAACGATCTTATGTGTCATGTTTTGAAGCTCGAAACAGCACATTGTTTGCCTGGACAGCTCTGCTCACTACTGCCCGCCATGCTACATGCTGATGGTCTACCCCTGGAAGGACGGCCAGGGGGAGCGTAATCCAGGTGGTCACCCATGAGGACGGGACGAGATGCCTGCAGAGGGTAGGCCAGGGATCGAACCCGCTCTACTACCCCCGATCGAGCTGTTCGATGAAAGAACGGCTTGCCGGTGTTGCTCAACACCAGCTTTAATCTGCGTGGTGAGCCATTGTCAATACGCCGGAGAACGCGCTGAACACCTTCAGTAAGAACGGCATTGACACGCTACACATGGGTGGGTTTGTGATCAGAAAGTGAAGGGAGGGCAAATGAAAACTTTTATCCGTAGCATGACATCCAAGTTGGACGTGGCGAGGGAATTGTTGGGGTTTCTGTGGCGACGCAAACTGTGGTGGCTGATCCCGATGGTCGCAGTGTTGCTGCTCTTCGGTTTGCTGCTGATCTTCGCCTCTGCGTCTGGGATTGGACCATTCATCTATACGCTATTCTAACGAAATATTTAGGAATTCCCTAAAAATTCCTAAATGACCTGTTATGAGTCCAATATCTGAAATTATCCTTTCCCTCCCCTTTTAGGGTATGGGCCTCTGGCCATTCAACGAAAGGAGGGGTGGAACCAAGGAGATGTCCTTTCTGGACCACTTAGAGGAGCTGAGGTGGCGGATCATCAAGTGCTTGGCCTCAATCATCCTTTTAGGGCTGGTTTCCCTCCTCTTCTCTGAAACGATATTAAATCTGCTCAC
The DNA here is from genome assembly GCA_030670005.1 of Candidatus Zixiibacteriota bacterium. Taxonomy (GTDB): domain Bacteria; phylum SM23-81; class DAOVCL01; order DAOVCL01; family DAOVCL01; genus DAOVCL01. The sequence continues at coordinate 14,444 of DAOVCL010000002.1, forward strand.
CCATCCAGTGGTCAACCTCCCACACCCCCCAAAGATAATCTTCCTCTCCCCCACCGGGATGTTCGTTGTTCGGATCTGGTTAGCCCTGGCCTGCGGGGTAGTCTTAGGCCTCCCCGTCATCTTCTATCAGGTTTGGGCCTTTGTCGCCCCTGGCCTTTTGGCCAGGGAGAGAAAGTATATTGGAGGGCTGACCCTCTTCTCCACCCTCTTCTTCCTCTTAGGGGCGGCCTTCTCCTATTTCATCATTGTCCCTTATGGCTTGAGGTTTCTCTTAGGGTTGAGAACCCCCCAGATAGAACCTCAGTTGGATGTAGGGAAATATATCGGCTTCGTCTCCAGGATCATCTTAGCTTTTGGCGCCGTTTTCCAGCTTCCCATCTTCTCTCTCTTTCTCACCAAGATAGGGATAATATCTCCTCACTTTTTGCGTCAGAAGAGGAGATATGCCCTTGTTCTCATCTTCGTCCTGGCCGCCTTCTTAACTCCCCCTGATGCATTTACCCAGGTGGCCATGGCCTTTCCCCTTATCTTCCTTTATGAGCTAAGTATCTTAGTCTCTGTTTTAGTCAGTAAAAGGGAGGCAAGATGAGATTTGGCTTTCATATCTCCATAGCCGGTGGCCTCTCCAAGGTGCCCCAAAGGGCCACAGCCAAGGGCTGTGAGACCATACAGATATTCTCTCGCAATCCCAGGGGATGGAATTACTCCCCCCTCCCTCAATTAGAGGTAGAGAAATTCCGCTCCGGGATCTCTCAAAGGGGAATAGAGCCTGTAGTGGTGCATATGCCCTATCTCCCCAACCTGGCCAATCCTCAACCAGAATCCTACCGCCGATCGTTGGACTCCCTCTGCGAGGACCTCCGCCGGGCCGATCTCGTTGGTGCTAAGTATCTGGTCATGCATGTGGGAAGCAGTTTAGGAGAAAGCAAACCCATAGCCATAGAAAGGATCGTCAAGGGGATCAATAAGGCTTTCCAATTGGTGGAAAATGGGGTCATCCTCCTGCTGGAGAATACGGCAGGGGCAGGAACCGAGATCGGCGATAGGTTTGAATCCTTTAAGCTCATCTTTGAGGGAATCCTCCCCAAGGAGAGGATAGGGGTCTGTCTGGATACTGCCCACCTATTTGAGGCCGGATATGACCTCTCCTCTACCCAGGGGCTGGAGAAGGCCCTGAAGGGGTTTGTCCAATTGGTTGGTAGGCAAAGGCTTTACCTTCTTCACCTCAACGACTCCAAGACCCCTTGCGGCTCCAGATCGGACAGACACTGGCATATTGGGGAAGGACATATTGGACTGGAGGGGTTTAAAAGAATAGTGAATCATCCAAAACTTCAAGATCTCCCTGGAATAATGGAGACCCCACGGAAGTCGGAAAAGGACGACCTGAGGAATATGGAGGTGATCAGGGGATTGGTAGATCAGTAAAGAGAGGGTAACTCTAAGGATTTGATAAAAAAGTAAGAAGGGTTCAACAGTTGCTACTGGAGGTTTTACCTTAAATGGCGACTAACCTCGACTAAATTTACGATATCATTCCTTTCTTACTCACCTTTATCCATTCCACTTCTCAGAGCGAAAACGAATGCTCTCGCTTTTAAAGGTTTATGACCAAGACGTAACTCTGGTTCACCCACTATGGCACTCATGCCAGGTGTATAGACATTAGCGTTGATTCTGTAACCTCTGCTATCATTATGTAAAACTCTTTTCTCTTTCAATTCTATCCTATAACCGTGATACTCAATTAGTGATACCCACCATTTGCATTCGTCATAATCGGCCTGTTCTCTTGTATCAGGATATGTCGGTAGTTCTATGAAATTGTCTGTAGTATCGTTAATTGTGATTACCCTTTCATTAAAAGCATATGTAGGAACGCTCTTTAAACGTTCGAACTCCTTATCAAAATCAGAGATTCAAGTTATTCTGGGGACACCATACTGTTATTCTGGGGACACCATACTCATTTCTTGAATTAGACATGGCACAAAGCTAAATCATCTATATGGCAAGAATAGCAAGGATCGTCCCCCTTTTCCCACCCCATATTAGCTAACGGGCCAAGGGGAGGCTCCAAAACCATCTTCTCAGATGAAGGCTATACAGCCTACAAAAAAACCAGGGAGAAAGCCAAAAAAATAAATGAGTATGGTGTCCTCGAATTTCGAATTTCGAATTTCTCCACTATTACTCAGGGTCACATTATAGTTAGCACATTGTCATTTCAAGTGTCATTGCGAGACTTGTCCCGAGCGCAAGCGAGGGAACCCGACGAAGCAATCTCATAGTCCAAACCTCCATTCAGCGTTTTGGATTGCTTCGCTGCGCTCGCAATGACATGCAATCTATTTAGTGACCTCGGTAGTACCTCCAAATAGTCATCATTTGTGTTCGTAGAGGTGTACATCTTGTTGAGGGAATGGGATGGAGATTCCCTCAGCATCGAACCGCTTTTTCACATTTTCTGTTGTGTCAAAGTACACATCCCAGTAGTCCTCCGTCTTGACCCACAGGCGAACCACAAAATTTACGCTGCTGTCTGCGAGCTCCTTGACGGCGATCATCGAAGCGGGATCCTGCAGGATACGACTATCTTTCTTCACAATATCCTGCAAGACTTGCTTTACCTTCTGGAGGTCATCTGTATAACTTACACCGACTACCAGATCCACACGTCTCGTATCCTTAGCAGAATAATTGATGATGTTGTCTCCCATCAACTTGGCGTTAGGTATAATGACTGTCTTATTGTCTAGGGTCCTGAGTTGAGTGGTAAAGATATGAATTTCTTCAACAATCCCGGTAGCTCCCGCGCCCTCGATGAAATGACCTACCTTGAACGGACGGAATACGATCATAAGAAAGCCAGCAGCGAAATTTGCCAGCCCGCCCTGCAACGCTAAACCGACGGCAAGACCAGCAGCACCGATAACGGCTATAAATGAGGTAGTTTGAATTCCAAGCTGGGCAAGCGCCGCTATGATGACAAAGGTCAGTAATGCAATGTAGGCCAGATTGCCGACAAAGGAGATAAGAGTAGGGTCTATATTTCTTTTGATCAGTATTTTCTTTACAAGTTTTCTGATTGCCTTTGCAATCCAGCGGCCAACGATGAGAACAATAATCGCCGCCACAATCTTAAGACCATAGAATGCTCCCCATTCCTGCAATTTTGCGATGATAGCATCCATAAAATGCCCCCTTCCTGTCTTTGCTATTCATAAATCAGGTATGAGAAAACCGAAAAAAGCATAAAACTACTAATAAAGCTTCGTTAGGCACAGTTATCCGACCAGATGCGTCTTCCCTTCAGTAGGGTCTTAAGATCTTGGGTGAAACAATAGCTTGGTCTAACGAAAATAGACGATCATATCGCTTCGTGAATACAGGGGGGGCTAACCCCCCCTGTATCACCTCCTTTTATACTGCGGGTTATTAGGATCTGGCTGATAAGCTGCCTTGAACCTTATCCAGTTATGACTCTCATCATCGATGCCTGTTATTTGAATCTTTGCGTAGTGGTTATCTCCTGTCCTTACAGCGTAGACATGTCCCATAAGTGCCTCGATCGAATGGCCAGACTCCGCATAACCATTCGTAGGTGCCTCATCAGCATCGTCCCAATCACTCATGTAACCAATATCCTGAACCTCGCCCCCGTTTATCCCGTCTATCCACGCACGCACCCCTGCTCCAGGATTGAATCGCTCGCACATTATATCTCCGTCACCTGAGGGGGTATCATAATTGGCATCTAAACCAGTACAGTCAACCACGCTGAAATCTGAAAACTCAAACCCTGCCTTTGTCTGGTCAGACTGATAAGCGTAAATAGTTTCCTCACCCGTAGTCTCATCCCGTGGAGTATCTTCTATAATATTGCTCGTGTAACTGGTCTTACTCCAGTCATCCATAGAAGCTACCACAAGGAAGGAATATGTAACCCCATTCTGCAGCCCTTCTATATCCACCCAGATCTGGTCTGCGCATGGGGCATCAACCCCCAGAGAGTCGACCTGAACAAATTGCCCCGGGATAGTCTCCCCTGGATCCCCTTCATACTCCCCCTCAGCGTAATAAATTCTGTACCCGTTCAGCTCATCCTCGTAGTTACTGCACCACCAGAATAGAGTAACCTTCTCATCTCCTGTTATGCTGCTCAACCCAAGAGGTGGAGGAAGTTTGGATGGGGCTACTATTTCTTCCTTCTTGGTACATCCTGAAATCAAAAGTAACAATAACATCCCTGAAACTGCGAAAATTGATCTCATATTGCCTCCTTTTTTATTGCTAATTCGATGGTTTTTTCCCCTCTCCCCTATGATTCCCACAGCCAAGTCAACCGGGTTGAGCTGCGTGGCAAATTCCTTAAACTCTTTTAACATAATGACACCTCCTGTAAAGTTGGTTTGTAGATTTGGGTTTGGTCTGAGTCGCCACGCTATGCCTTATTTTATATCACCTCCTTTCAACCCCCAGATACTCATCACATTGTTCATCTATTCCTCCTGCCCTCTACCCTATAGGATCATCAGTTCAGCTTGTATGTCAGTCCCAGTGACAGGGTTTGCTTGAAGCGTCCCCCCAGGTCGACCTCCTTGTCGTAGAGAAGCTGCATATAGAGGTTCACCATCAGGTATTTGGTAATGTTGGCCGTGAATGTGTTCTCCCAGTTGACATCTGGAGATTTCCAATCGTTATTATTATCATCCGATTCTGAGGAGAACAGTGCCCTAAATACGGTAAGTTTGCTGGTGTAAGTAATTCGCTCCTGAGCCATTGAAGTCTTGAACCCGGTATCGAATACCAAGCCGCCGTCGTTGCTCGTCTGGGTCTCGCGCTCGTTAGTTAGCGTATCCACCAGCATATCTCGATTCAGGTGCTGCCTCAGCCCGGCGCCGAAACGAGCAGTCCACTCACGCTTCTCCTCTTTGATCAGAACCTTAGCCACGCCGAAACTTTCGGTGAAGGTAACCGGATTTAGGAATCGGTTCTTCAATGTGTCGCTAATGTCAAGAAACTGGGTTTCTACCCTACCGGAGGCAAAAGGATCCACGAATCCCCCCAAGGTGAAGCGGAGAACCGACTCAAAGTCAATGAGATCAGTCGATTTCATTGGCTTGGCCCAGGCCTTAGTCTCCTTGTCCTGGTTATGGGTTTGACCAAAAGAAAGCTTGAGGGTGTTTTTGTTGTGAACCTTGGCATAAAGCTGTTTCTCTGCGAGAGAGTTAGAGTTGAATGTCCAGGAGAGGGCACCTACCTCCCCTCCAACCCAATTGTTGCTGTATGCATTCTGCGTCAGCGTGAGGTTAGCGTCAACCGCTATTGTCCAGGGCTCTGCTAAGATGGACAAGGGCATGGCAATAACCAACACAGCCACCGCTACGATAAACAGATTCCTCATTCTCCCCTCCTTTGTCCGATGGTTTTCCTTATCCGCTAAAACTTATTTATGTCCGCTATAATTCCATTTTGAAGGATAACTGTCAACCAATACCTTGGTAAACAGTAGTTCGTCCCTTTAAAGCTTGTCTTTCTTCCTCTACTTTAACCAACTCTAAAATCACCTTGGGCTTTGCCACTTAAGAGATTAAATCGAAAAGAACTATTACACTACTCTTTTCTAAAAGATGCTGAATTTTAGATACCTTTTGGGGTTTTGCTTGATATCCTTGACCAGGCTATCCAGGTTCTGGCTCAGGCTCTTTAGGTTCTCGTATAGGGCCTCATCCTGGGAGAGCTTCCCCAGGGTTCCACTTCCCTGCTCCATCCTTCCTGCTATCTCCTTTAAGGAGGAGGATACCTGGGCCAGATTTTCGGTTGCCTCCCTTAAAGAGCCTAAGGTTGCCTCTATATCCTCTCCCTTCAGGCCTGATGATGTCTGGGCAAGGTGGACCAGTAAGGTGTCTAAGGTCTCCCCGTTCTCCTTCAGCCTTTGGGTAAAATCCCTCAGATCGCTCAGGCTCCCTTGAATATTTACCCGGGTCTCCTGGCTGAGGACCAATTTCAGCCTGGCCAGGACATCCATCAGGTCTTCCCCCACTGGGCCAACGGTGGAGGTTAAGGCAGAGAGTGGGGATTCATAGACCCCAGCGATATAATCGCCATCCTTGAGGATCTCAGAGCTCTGCCCCGGCTCAATGGCCATCTCCTTCCTTCCAAACAGGCTTGAGCTCCTCAACCTGACTATAGAGTCAAAGGGAAGGCGAAGATCAGATTCGATCCGAAGAGGAACTAATACCTCCTCCCCCTGCAGGGACATCTTCCCTACTCTCCCTACCCCCATCCCCATCACGGTGACCCTATCCCCCTGCATCAATCCGCCAACATTTCTCAGCTTCGTCTTCAGCACATACCTATGTCTCCTTATCGACACCCCTCTGAGGAACATATCCCCTAAGAGGAAGACCAGGAAGGCAATGATGATGGCCATACCAACCTTCGTCTCCGTCTTAAACCTTCTCATATTCCCCCCTTCCATACTTTGAGCTAACCACAAATTGTCTCACTACCGGATCATCTGCACTCATTAGCTCCTCAGCTCCTCCGGGGTTCCCTCAAACCTAATCACCCCCTGGTGTAGCATAGCCATCCGATCGGCCATCCGAGAAACAACAGCGATGTCATGGGTAACTATAATAGAGGTAACAGACAGCTTCCGGTTTAGGTAATCAATAAGTTGGTGTATCCTTCCGGCGGTGTGATCGGATCAAGGCCGGTGTTAGGCTCGTCATAGAGGAGGAATTGGGGGTCCATAGCTATGGCCCTGGCGAAAGCCACCCTCTTCTTCATCCCTCCGGAGAGCTGGGCGGGGTACTTATCCTCCACCCCTTCTAACCCCACATGGCTCAAACACCAGCCTATTTTTTTTCTTATCTCCTCCTCGGAAATCCTTGTATGCCTCCGTAGACCCAGGCCTACATTCTCATCCACGGTAAGGGAGTCAAATAGGGCAGAGCCCTGAAAGACCATACCAAATCTCTTCCTTATCTCCACCAATTCCTTATATTTAATCTTGGTTATATCTTGGCCATCAAGGAGAACAGAACCGGAGTCTGGTTTCAGGAGACCGATTATTATCTTCAAAAGGACGCTCTTTCCACAGCCGCTCTCCCCTATTATGGCCACAGTCTTCCCCTCACTGATCGATAGATCAACCCCCCCGAGCACCTGAAGCTCCCCAAAGCTTTTTACCAGACCCATTAGCTCTATCAAAACTAAAACCCCAAAAGGGTAGAGGCCCAGAAATAGTCTAAGATCAGTATGATGATAGAGGCGATAACCACTGACTGGTTGCAGCCCTCCCCACACCCTCTGCCCCCTGACGGGCATAATAACCCTCATAACAACTGACAAAGGTTATGGTCAAACCGAAAAACACTGCCTTGATTAGGCCAAAGCTGAGATCAAATGTCTGGTAGACCGACTTAAAGCCGTAGAAGAACTGACGGGTGGTAACATTCGTCTTTGCTATAGAGGTTAACCAACCGGCGGTTATCCCAACGGCATCGGCAAAGATGGTGAGGACTGGGACCATAATCATCCCCGCCACCACCCGAGGGAGAATGAGATAAGAAACTGGGTTGAAGGCCAAAGACTCCAGGGCATCTATCTGCTCAGTAACCCTCATCGTTCCCAGTTCAGCGGCAATGGTGGCTCCCACCTTACCTACCAAGATGAAGGCAGCCAGAAGGGGGCCAAACTCCAGAAAGATAGTTTTCTCCATAGTGCTCCCCAGAAAGTATAAGGGAGCGTAGCTCTTCAGGTTGTAGGCGGTCTGCACCGAGACGGTCATACCGGCCAAGATGGAGATGAAAAAGATAATGGTCAAAGACCTGTTCCCAATGACCAACATCTGCTTGGCCAGGGGCTTGGAGTAAGTGCGAAAATCAGGAACGGCCTTCAATATCTCCCAGAGAAGCTTAACCATCCTTCCCAGATGGAAGGAAAACTTTATTACCTCCTTACCGATAAAGGAAATTGGATTCATAGCTATATGGCTCAGGGGACCAGAGGTCCCCTGAGCCTTCCCCTTAAGCTGATTTGCTTCTGCACCGCCCACCCCAGACCCCCAGAATGAGCACCACAATACCTGTAATAAGAAGGGGCACAAAGCTCCTCAATCCGGGGACAAAGGAAACGATGATTATCCAAACCCCTATGATGGCATTAATCCAGGTCCGCCACATACTTTTTCACCTCCTTTCTGATCCGAGCACAACGTCTATTTACCCGTCTTGCCCTTTATATCAAATTATTGGGAAATCTGCAAGGCTTTTTTAAAAATTTGAAATCAAATACCCAAATTTCACTAATCCAGACTTCGTCAAACCGTTTCCCTTGTGAGTTTTAAACTGCGTTTCTACAATGAGTTACAGGATGGCTCTCAAAATTGGACAAATTAACTTTCTAAAAAGACCCGAATTTGACTTGGCTTTGTTGGATTAGCAACAAACAACATTTAGGAGAAATGTCATTATAAATCGATGTCCTAATTGAACGAAGTCAAACTAAAGCCTTATAGCGCAAATCTTGCTATTGACGCTAACTTTCACAAGAGGAAGTGTCCAAAAAAAAGGGGCTTAATTACAGCTCAATTTGACCAGGTCTCTAATCCGTGCTCCCAGAATGATCGCTCTGGGCTTCTCCGAGCGGAGAGCATCCGCTGTGACCTTTTAACCCAGATGGATCTTCACACCCAGCCATTTGGCGGTAGTGGTAGATTTGGAGGGTCGAGACCTCGCCGGTGAAGTGGGTCAAATTGGTGGCAACGGATAGGAAGAGGATCCGGTTTTTTCGGCCAGTGCCCCTATCCCACCATCCGGGAAAAGCATTACTATTCAGGTCACAATATAGTTCGCACATTGGTATTTCAAGGGTCATTGCGAGGCTCGTCCCCAGCGCAAGCGAGGGAACTCGACGAGCAATCTCATAGTCTCAACCCCCATTCAGGGGTTTGGATTGCTTTGCTGTTCCCTCACTTCATTCGGGGCTACGGCTCACTGCAACGACTTGTAATCTATTGGAATCATCCACCAAAGTCATCCTTGAATATCGTCATCAGAAGATATGTTTCGCTCCCCTCTTCTATCTAAGGAAATTCCCTCCCTTCTACCTCTTTCCCTGTTCCAGCTTGGCCAGCCTCTGCTGGGCCTCGGCCAACTGCCGCCTCAGGGCAACCATCTCCTCCTTCAACCTGGATATCTCATCTCCCTCGAACTCCCCAGGGGGAGGTGCCATCTTTTTTTCCCTACCCCCATGGGCCTTGCTTTCATCGCAAGGTTCCGCCCCTCCAATCCTTTTTTCCAGATAGGCCTCTACCACATCCTTGACCTTACCGCTAACTCCTGTGATGGGTTCGATGCCAAAATCCTGGAAGAACTGCATAGCCCGGTAACCCATACCTCCGGCAATGATCACCTGGGCCCCCTGGCTATGAATGAAGCTGGGGACCTGACCCGGCTGTCCGTGCTCTCCATAGAAGGGATTGGAAACGGACTTCGCCTCTTTGATCTCCCTTCCCTTCACATCCACCAGGATATAGTAGGGACAACGACCGAAGTGGTAGCTTAAGACAGCGTCCAGTCCCCGATCATCATCGGTAGCAACTGCGATACGCATCTTCTTTGCCTCCTTTGTCTGGTTTTTATCCAAAAATGTTGTCAAAAAACTCAATCCTTAGGTGATGTCACTTTCAAGAGAATCCAGACAGGATAAACCCCGCCTTACTGATTTCCATATCTTTAGTGATTCAAGAATTATCGTCACCCTATTTATTTCCGGAACTTGTCCATTTCTCTCGATGAGGAAACTCTTGTTATCTCTAAGGTGATGTGTTGCTCAATATTCGCTGCAATCTGGGTGAAGGCTCTCGCCACTTCACTTCCACTATCACTTAAAATCGATAGATATCCACTATCTCCATCCAATTGCTTTATGCGATCTTGATTTTTTGCCGTGATCCCTCTGGTCACAAAACGGCTGGTCAAAGCTTAGCAAAGATGTTCCGTTGTCGTTCGGCCATATCCTTCAGAATCTTCGAAGCCGTATCCAAGATACTGAAGATCCGTTCGTCCACTACGGAGTAGTAATTATTTACACCTTCTTTCCGGCTGACTACAAGTCCCAGGCTCTTGAGAATTGCCAGATGGCGGGAGACTACGGAGAGATCCACCCTTAACTTTGGAGCTAAGTCACAGGTGCACTTTTCGCCTTTCCGTAGGAGTTTAAGGATTTCGATTCTCTGGTCACAGGCCAAGGCAGCAAAGAAGCGAGTCCTGGGATCCTCTCTATACCCTTGAAATCCTCCCCGACTCCTTCTCCCCCACATTTTTTTTAACTTATGCGGCATATTGTTTGCTTTATTGCATAATCGTGCAATAAAGTAATAAAACAAAATTCATCTGTCAAGAGTTTTAAAAGCCTTTTTAGAAAAAATTTTAAGGTAGGAATTTCCAGGATTGAGATTGTGGTAACAGTTTACAGGGATCACCCCGTCCCGATGGGACCGGGATCCCTTAGGGAGCAGCCAGGCATTCGTCAGTTGTCTGTTGTCACGGATTTTTCCTGTTCCCTGGAAACTGATCTCCAAGAGCTAGATAAGAAATTTTGGTCTTCCGAATTTCCAATCCCTGACAACTGACCCCTGATCCCTGGGAACTGTTACAATTATAGCTAAAAACTGATGGGATTTCAATCCCTTTTGGCTTGACAAGGGGGACAAATTTACTTTTTTTGCAGACAGTTCGCAACTTATAACCACGGACCAGCACGGAAAAACAGGGAGCAGTAATAAGACATTTCGGAATTTCTTAGAAATTCCGAAATGTAGAGGGTTGTTTGAAGGGGGTAAGCCCCCTTCAAGGGTGACAGCGGAACAATCCAAGCGAGCGGAGGATTGCGGGGCGCCAGAGGGGCGAGAGCCCCTATGGAGAACTTTCGCGACCGAAGGGAGCTAAGTTCTTTACAGGGATCAGGAATAGCCAGCATAAACCCCATTTTTAATTCTTAATTCATAATTCTTAATTCATAATTGCTGTTTTGTAAATCCGTGAGATTCCGTGGTGATTGTTACCTTTTTAGGTGAGAGATGATACCCTTCATAGATACCCATGTCCATCTCAACCTCCCCGACTTCGACCCGGATAGGGAAGAGGTCATCGAGAGGGCCAAGGATTCGGGAATAAGCCACATCCTCATCCCCGGGATAGACCTCCCCTCCAGCCGAATATCCATAGAGCTTGCCCAGAGGTTTGAGGGGCTCTATGCCGCAGTGGGGGTTCATCCTCATGAGGCCAAAGAGTTTAAGCCCAATGATTTGCTTGTCCTAAGGGAACTGGCTCAACACTCCAAGGTGAAGGCGATTGGGGAGATGGGACTCGACTTCTACCGAAAGCTCTCCCCAAAATCAGATCAGGTAGAGGCCTTCAGGGCCCAGCTTCGGTTGGCCAAGGATCTGGGCCTCCCCATAGTAGTGCACTCAAGAGGGGCTATTGAGGAAGCCCTGGAGATCCTAAATAATGAAAGGGATGGACTGAAGGGGGTGCTCCACTGCTTTGAGGGGGATAGGGAAGCAGCCGATAGGGCACTTGGGCTGGGCCTACACATCTCCTTCACCGGTCAGGTCACCTTTCCCAGATCCCAGGCCCTGGCAGTTGCTAAGCTGGTCCCCTTGGATAGGCTCCTCCTGGAGACGGACAGTCCCTACCTGGCCCCTGTCCCCCATCGAGGGAAGAGGAATGAGCCGGCCTGGGTAAGGCTTGTGGCCGAGTCGATTGCCCAGGCCAGGGAGATGGATCTGGAGAGCTTAGTAATGGCTACCTCTCAGGCGGCGATTGAGCTCTTTGGCCTCCCCAAAATGGAGGCGGGGTGAGAAGGGGAATTCTGCTCCCCTCACTGGGCTTGAGGTTCCTTCCCAAGAGGAGCCTGGGCCAGAACTTCCTAATCAACCAAGGGGCCGCCCAAAGGATTGCCCAAGGCCTGGATCTTGACCCCCAGGATGTGGTGGTGGAGATCGGGCCGGGGAGCGGCATCCTCACCAAGGAACTCCTCAAGTATGGGGCCCAGGTAATCGGGGTGGAGATAGACAGCCGCCTCTGCCAGATCTTAAGGGAGAACCTGAAATCGGAGAGGCTTCTCGTCTTCTGTGAGGACTTCCTGGGGTTTGACCTCTCCCCCTGGGGGGGAAATCTTAAGCTGGTGGGAAACATACCCTATCACCTTACCTCTCCGGTCATAGAGAGGCTAATTAACCAGAGGGAGAGGCTCGAGCTTATCATCCTAACCCTGCAGAAAGAGGTGGCCAGAAGGATTTGCTCCCCTCCGGGGAGAAAGGACTTTAGCTCCCTTTCGGTGATCTCCCAACTCTACTTCCGTCCTTATAAGCTCTTTGACCTCTCCCCCTCCTCCTTCCGGCCCAGGCCCAAGGTTGAGTCCACGGTCCTCGGGCTAAAGGTGAGGAAGGAGTTGGCCGTTCCAGTTCCGGATGAGCAATTCTTCAGGAAGGTGGTGAGAGGGGCCTTTGGGAAGAGGAGGAAGACCATCAAGAATGCCCTTAAGGGGCTTATTCCCCAGGGGAGGGAGGGCGAGATTTTCTCCCGGGCCGGGGTTGATCCCACCCTCAGGGGGGAGGCCCTGAGCCTAAAAGATTTCTCCCGTTTGAGTATAGTCCTCTGGGATTATCTCCCTAAAGATGAAACTTAAGTTTACAGCCATCCTTTTGCTTAGCCTGCCGATAAGTGGCTCTGCCCTTGAATATCGCTTCGACTATGACCTGAATGGCCGAACGAAGAGGTGGGGGAATACAGTCCTTTATCAGGACAGCCTACCCGGGATGAGGGTTAACCTGAAGGGGCTCACCTCCTCTTCCCTCTTCTCCTCCCCTGGCCTGGAGAGGAGGGAGAAGAATCGGTTTCTGGGGCTTAACCTTGTTATGCCGCTGAGGAATAACCTCTCTTGGACCCCCTTCTTTGTCGGGACAGAAATGGAAGTGAGGGGCCAAGGAAGAAAGGAAGCCAAAGTAGGGGCCGGGATCGAGTTGAAACAGGGTTCTGTCCTCTCCCTCTCCCTTCAAGGGGGGGGAGTAGCCCTGAGGAGGGACGAGGGTTCACCGCTCTCAGGCCTGATCTATGGAATGAAGGGGGAGATAAAGCTCCCCTCAGATCGGAAGGTTGTGGCCAACCTCAGGTTTGGCCGAAGAAAGGAGGCCCTGAAGCTGGTTCCTAAAGAGGGGAGTAGCCTTATCTTCCGGATGGGATTGGAGAGTTGGAGGATCAAGAATGGGGTCTCCATTCTGGACTCCACCCAGGAGAGGAACTACTTTTTGGGAGATAAACCAGACTCCACTGGAGGGAGAAGGGAAAGGGTGAGGGAGATAAGGTTTAACTCCCGAGTCAGCCTGATCGGAGGGTTTCGGGGAGACCTCTCCCTCTTCCGCTCCCAGGGGGTGACCCATCGCCGGAGGGGGAGGGAGGGATGGGCCAGGGTGGTGGAGGAGCTGAGGGATGGATTCTCCTTGACCGTTGAGCACCCCTTGGGCAATGGGTATCGGTTTTCCCTTTTCTATAGATACCTAAGAGGGGAAGATGACTACGAGGGAGAGTTAAGGGATGAAAGACTGGAGGGCGGAGAACTGGGGGGGATTTTAAGCTGGATTCCATCCCCTGCTGACTCCCTGAAATTGGAGGGCTTCGCCGGGCTGAGGTCGGTAAAGCCCTCGGCTCAGGCCAACTATGACGATCGAGATGAAGCAAACAGGTTCCTGCGAGGGAGCATCTCTCATCGTTTTTCCCCTTGCCTTCACCTCAAGGTCAAAGCAGGTCTGGAGATGGAGAAACAGATCTATGTCCAGGGGGAGAAATCGGCAAACAACAACTCCGTTATGATCTACTCCCTGGCTCCTGAAACGATCTGGAGGGTAGGTGAAGGGCTGTCCTTAAGGCAGGGATTCAGGCTAAGTGCCAGGTATCAGACATATGATTGGGCTCAAAGCCAGCATATGGATAATCTCCTGCGGGGCTTGGAGTCGGAGAGCGGGCTCTACTGGAGGTTGAGCAGTAGGCTCAGGGGGAGGCTAAGCTATCTCCACAAGTGGGAGGATTATGGAAAACTGAAGTGGGAGGATGAGTGGGTAGAAAGGCTAAGCTGGAAGAGAACCTCCAACCAGTTGAGCTTCTCCTTTAGCTATTTACCCAGCAAAGGTTTTCGCCTAACTCCAGGTCTTGTTTATGGATTGGAGAGGGAATTGGTCCCGGAGATCTCCCCCTTAGGGGGAGGATGGGAGCTTTCGGCAAAGGAAAGGAGACTACGCCTCTCTCTCGAGGGAGGTCTCTCCTTAGGCAGGAGAGGTTTGATCCTACTCCAGGGGAGCCGCAGGATCATTGTGGGAGGGGAGAACTTCGATTATCTCAACTTAAACATAAACCTATTTTACTAACCTGAATAATTCGTATGCCACAAAGGCACCAAGCCCCAAAGTCTTGATTAAATATAGATTAAGCAAATGTTCACAGGTTAATGCAGAGAAACTGAGTTTAACAAACAGGGGTTCTTATGTTTAATCTTCTTAGTAATCCTTCGACTTCGCTCAGGACATGCTTGGTGGCTTCGTGGCTAAATTTATGAATAGTTCGTGCCAATGAATAAAAAGGCTTTTTTGTCTATCATACTTTTTCTCATATTAGGGACAGCCTGTAAGAACCCCTTCTCTCTGCGCAAAAGCGAAGAGCCAAAGGGAAAACCGGGCAGGTGGGAGGTGCCCACTAAGCCTCAAGAGGCCATAAACAATCTGGCCAGGGTCTATAGGGATCAGTCCTTAGTAAACCTTGCCAACTGTCTGGATAAATCCTTTACCTTCTCCGCCCCAGAGGAGTCCCTCCGTTCCCCCTCTCTCTTTTACAACTGGGAGAAGACCAGGGAAGTAGAGGTCACCAGAGGGATATTCTCTCAGGTGATTCCGGATTCCCTCTCCATCTTCCTCTCCTTGGAAAAGGATTCCCTGATATCCGATGAGATTTATACTGAGCAGGCAACCCTATATCGGCGCTACTATCTGATCGTAGAGGGATCTGCCAACGCCCCCTTACACCATCCTGCCTATGGTCTGGCCTGTTTCAGGTTGATCCTGGGGGATGATAACCTCTGGAGGCTAAGCTTCTGGAGGGATGAGCCCGTGGAGAGGGATGGGGCAAATAGCTGGGCTGCCCTCAAGATTGAACTTGGCTGGTAGCGAAACCATATGGGTAGGTCGGGGTCAAGCCTTTAACTGCTAATTACCGTAGGGGGCTGTCAGAGGGGGATACTTAGCAGCGCCTAAATTGGTAATTAAAGGTTTGACCCCCAACTGTGCTTCGGGTAGGGATACTGCTCCAGGTACTCCCGGGCGAAAGTGGTTTTGCCCGATCCATTAGGACCGGCAACGACTAAGGCTTGCACTCTCAATCAACCTCCCACTCGCCATATGTCTGAGTTCAAGCGCTTGTTATGAGGCTTTTTGTTGCTTGATTGCGAAAGACACGACGCGATGATTAGAAGCTTTTTGCCTTCTTCGAGCATCTTCTACTATATTCTTTATGTTGTAGTTGAATTTCTCGGCATTAGCTTCACGAATTTTTCGAACTTCTTGAACTATAGGATCTTTCCACATTTTAGTCTTCTCCCATTAACTCTTCAGGTGTGCAAATAATCGGACATTCATATCCTCTTGATTTGCAAACTGATTTAATTCCGATTGATATTTCAGCATTTGCCAGGTGAGCGCAGTTCCATGTTAAGAGAAACTGTATGTTGTGAACAGTTGCAATGGCGATGTGTGCAGCATCTGTGGCAGCTTTCTGAGGAATAACACCAGCGTCCAGAATTGCAGAGGCCAAATCTGTTACATCATCGGTAATATCCAACAGGTCAAATTCAGACAAAATTTCAAGTCTTCTTTGTGATGCTTCTTCGTCCCCTTGCCCTGTCTCATCAATCACAAACTGCGAAATAAAAATTTCAAAATTATGCCTTCGCTTTTCCCACCATTCATGGGTAATTTGTTGATGTGCAGCAACAATCAAATCCCTACTTGGTCGGGCAGTCTGATAACTTGGAATTGTGGTTTCTAAATATAGTTTAGCTTTCATGGTTCAGATACTCTTCATCTAAATGTGGCTAAATCAAAGTTTATGCTTTCCAGCCTCATAACAATGATTAGGCGACGAGCACTCAATCTTGGAATGCCTCAGGTTCCTCATACAGGTTGAACACAAACCCAAAAGGATCACGCATATAGCAACAGCCTCCTTTACCCTCCCAGCGGACAACTTCGCACCCTGCTTGGAGAAGCTCTTCTTTTGCTTTCTCTACATTAGGGACCAGAACTTCCAGGATTGGCCCCATAGAGGCTCCTTGATCAAAGAAGAGGCGAAGGTGCCCAGCTTGAAGCTCGATTGCCTTTCCCTCCTGACCAACCACTTCGAGTCCCATGACATTCTTGTAAAACTCCACAGCCTGATTAGGGTCCGGAAGCTGTAAACAAACACATCGGCCAAATTTGTAAAGCATGGTCAAACGACTCCCTTCTCATAGTATGTCGCTTAACGGGTGGCTAAGCGGCTGGCAAAGAAGCGCAGCGGATTTGCCAGTCCGACTTCAGCCGATTGTTGTACGCTCTACAAATTGATCCTTCAGAAATCATGTTATTTTGAACTCAACTTGGATTTGTATTAATCAGTATTTGTGACATTATTTAGTTTTCGCCCGATCTTTCTCTGCTTCAAAGGATCCCGATAGCATGCTTTTACCTTCTTCCTTTGGTGGTAGTGAAATATTTCTTTCAAGTGATTCATTTTGCAAAAATTAAGGTAGTGTTCTCTGATGTTATTTCCTGGCCATGATCTAATAGACCATTGAAAAGAATTTCAATAGCACGAATCATCAATGGATTTTCGGTCTTGATACCGTCTAGTACTACCTTGTTATCTTGATATCCCAGAAAAGTGCAAAAAAAACCAAATTTCAATGCGGTATTGAGTCCAATCCTGAAATTGTACGGAACAAGATTATCGAAGACATACAAGTGAATATTGGGATGTTGCACCAGCAGGTGGCATCTTTCGGGATTTTTAGTAGCCCATTCCTTAAAGGGAATAACATTCACTGCAACAAACACCTCGTACCGACCAGTAGCCACAAGCTCTATGATCCTTACGTAAGGATCATAGCTTGGATATCCCCCTGCACCTGACATCAAATAAATTTTGCCTTCTTGGGCGGAATCAATGTTGATAAACACTTGCGCAAACAACTGCCGAAGCTGTTGTCTTGAGGAAACACGAGAAAAAGATCTATATACTGAGAACGGAAGGAATTTGTTCAGATACGATAACAGCCTGGACTTATCGAATAGTACCAAGGATACTAACGCCAAAAGAACTCCAGCTATGAAGCTTGCTATTATGCTTATCGTGAAGGTAAACATGGTGACACGCTAGGCGCAATTATATGTAAGTTTTGTTATAGCGTCAAAAAAAACAGACAGTCGAGCTTTCATATTGTGGTCAATGGTTATATCTATTCCATTTCTGAATTGCAAATCGATCCAGGCTTGGAGAATAACCTTCTTTTCCTTTGAGATATGGCAATTACTGAGTTCAATAGACATCTTTTTACACCCTTCCAATATTTCTTTGATCATTCTTTCACGGATGTGATATCTCTCTAATAGAATTTGCAATTCAGAAAGGGAGTTATCCGCTTTATTCTTCCAAATTGATTTATAGAAAAAGGCCTTCTCTTTCTCAGAAGAAATGTTTTCTAATAATAACAATGTATAATAACTAAATATTCCCCGCTTAACATCTGAAAATGCATCAATTTTTGAAATAATATCATAGTAATCATTCTTGATTTGCCCGAGTTTGGCACAAATCGGATATATCCTAGTCATTAATTCTTTTTCTTCATGATAACCCAAATCTGCTAACGCAGCATTCCATATAGTTTGCAAGAAAGATGTTCTCTGATAGCTAAATTCCAGGTAATCATCAATAGAATGGAATTTATTATTGACAAATCTCTTTGATTGGGCGACTCCAAGATCGAAGCAAATTTTGTTTACTAATTCAGAATTTACTAAATTGAATTGCCTATTATTTATTAATGCTTGCAAGGAGGTAGAGAATAAAAATAGAGTGATAACATTTTGAGGCAGACCGTTAAGCCCAAGAGCAGTAAGGCGTCCATAGCGTTCCTTTTTATTATCACACACGTTGTCAAGTATAATAAAAATAGAAAACAGAATTTCCGCAAGGATAGAATATGCTAACGAATTATTGTCACAACAACATAAAAGAAAAGGAATGGCAGATTTAAACTTGCGATATGGAGTGGCCTGAATGGTATATTTAATAATGGAGTAATTATATATTTCTTTGAATTCTCTTAGACTGGGGCTAATATATGAATAAAATAATGCAGTAAATATTCTACCAATTTCGTTGGCATAGGACGCTATTGATACTTTTTGTGAGATTCTAAACTTTAGTATAGCAATAAGGGCCTCTAGTACCGTTGCTTCTGGTATGTGCTCAAGAGATACAAATCTGAGTTCATCAGCCGTATGCGGAGAGTTATTAACTGGAACGCCTACAACAACAGTGCATCTGTAAATCGCAACCGTCCAAGTAGCCCTTTCAGCAAAATAAACAAGGCCATCTACAGATATTTCTAAGGTAGTTTCTTCCTTAACTTCGCGTACAAGAGCATCCTGTTCATTCTCTCCTACTAGCACCTCACCACCAGGAAGTGACCACAACCCGCTCACAAACTCTTCTTCTGAAGACCTTCTCAGCATTAAAACCTCATTAGCGTCATTAATTATTAATCCACCCACAAAACGTCTTTTCATCATGGTTCCGTTGTTTATTGGCTATATGGCTATTCAAAATTAAAAAATTAAACCATCTCTTGTATCGATTACTTTTACGTACAACGCTTGAGCTCAACCGCCGCCAACAATGCGGAGCAAAGAGCCTGAATGACCTATGAGCGTTTTGTGGGACAATGCATTTCAAGAACCGCAACGTTGTTGGCGGTCGGCTGAAGCAACTTGTTAGCGCAAAAACATAACTCTAAGAACTTGTTCCTATTACTTCCCACAGTTGTCAAAATGTACGTTTACCTTTCTTCATCGCATCAATTTTAGCTTTCATTCGACCAATTACTTCGTCGTATGTGCGTAGATAAAGATTGGGAACATCAGATTGAATTTTACGGACATCAATTGGATTTACCTCTCCCCTTCGTCCAATGATTACGAACATTTTAGGCCGATAGGCTAATAAACCGTATTTTTCATAGATTGTTTTTCGATTTTTTTCTTCGTCAAAAAATATGCTGTATTCTCGGAGTTGTGCACAGGCTTCTAATACGGCTGCCGTAAATCTAAGTCTATTTTTCTTTAATACAAATATCTGTGTTGAGGGAAGTTTCAGTTCGAGCAAATCGGATAATGAACTTTGATCAATTGGCTCTAAGACGAAATCTGGTATAAGCGAATCCCCATCATCTTTGGCTAAAACTATGTGAGGGTGTGCACTCTTGTATTCATCATTTAAAATAAAATCAGGATTTCTCTCAAAGAAATCTTGAAAATCTTTTTCTTTTGTATTCGTATCATTTACCAGCGACTCTAGTTCTTCTACAGCAGTTCGTAACGCCATCGTTTCTGAAGAGGTGATATATAGAATGCTATGAAGATTTTGTTCATCATCAAGAAACTTATAATTACCATCAGGGCTGAGTGAGACCAGCTTAATCTTGTCACCAAAGAGAGTAAATGCAACAAATTCATGTTCCGGCAATTCTTGTGATTTATTATCTTCTTCGGGTTCTTCTTCAGGGTCAATTCCACGAACAACATTCTCAGCCGCTGGACCATTTTTTAATTGGGTCCTTTCAAAGGTGACAACTTCACCTTCTTTTAGCGTCTTAAAACCTTCGCCTTTTATAAAACTAAAGTGCACAAACAAATCTTCACCATTTTCATCTGTGATGAATCCATATCCCTTTTTTTCGTTAAACCACTCTACTGTGCCTTTCATAATCCCTCTTTACATTAAAACCAATTCATTAATAGATTCTGAGCAACATATATTTGGAGTTTGACATTGATGAGAGAGCGCTAACGATCAAGCTCACCTGCCGCTATGGAGCGCAGCGGAATAGCGGTCAGGTGCAGCGCCTTGTTAGAAGTTTTTATTTTCTATTGTAAATGTTTTTTGTTATTCAAAAATATCTACTTTTCTGGAAATTTATTTTTAATTCCTTGTTCACCATTTTACAGTTAGGGCAAATTTTTTCCACTAATCTGTATATATAATAAAGGACGTTTCTCTTTTTGCAATTCCGAGTGTATTTACACAGCGGACACTCGGCACAATGTTTAACAGCATCACTAGTTTTGTTTGTATTCTTATTCATTTTATT
>DAOVCL010000176.1 GCA_030670005.1 Candidatus Zixiibacteriota bacterium
CCAGAATGTTATAAACCCTCAGGGTGACGGCGGACCGCCGACGGCCGACGGTGGGCAGGTGGTAGCGGATGAGGGTGGTGAAAGTAAAAGGGTTGGGGTAGTTCTGAAACAGGGTATAAGAGGTGGGGAGATCCACATCCTTTTTGTTTTCGACTCTGACCCCACCTGTATAGTCAACATAGTAGACCTTTACATCATCAATATACCAACCTGCCTTGGTGCCTGAGCCATTTGAGCCAAACTGCCACCTGATAACCGCCGTATTCCCCTCTCCTAAATAGGGTGAGAGGTCAAAGGTAGCCTTCTCCCAGAAGCTATGGTTACCTGTATAGCACCGTTGTCCCGGTATGCCAGAGTTGTCTAAAGGAACCCAACCCTGGGGATAAGGATCTTCGGGATCGAGGATCTGCCAAGCACCACCGTTGACCGAGATCTTCAGGTTTCCTCCATCTGCATCCTGGCAGTCATACCAGTGCCAGAATTCAAGGGTAGCCCGAGAGGAGTTAGGGAAGTATAACTTGGGGGAGTCCAAAGTGGAGTTGGAGCTATTAGGGTAGGAACCATCCAGGGATGTAGCCCAGAGATTGGAGTCGCTGTGGGCCTCGCCTGGGCCACTTTGGGGCTTTCCCCATTGCCAGTCCCCTGTGGGAGATAGGTCTCCGCTGTCTGAATCGAAATCCGAGAAGTAGAGGTAGACACGGGGATAAAGATTAAGGTTCACAACCGTAGGCTCCCCATAGGAGATGGTTACCTGAGATACAAGGGTATCCTCATATCCCTCCCCAGAGGCCTGGAGGGTGTAGCTTCCCCGATAGAGTTCGCCTAAGGTCCAACTGCCATCAGAGGAGGTTGTATCGGAGGCGGAAAAACCTCTGCAACTTAAGGTCACTACTGCTCCCCCGTCATCCTCTGAGCCCTTCAGGTCTATGGTTCCGGAAATAACCCCCTCTGGTTCATCTTCATCGGTTAAGAGGTAGAAGACTGTATTTTCCACGAGGTTTTTCTTCTGCAGGCTATCTGTGAGGGCAAGAAGATTGAAGCTATAAAAGACTATCTGTCCACCCTGGGGATCTGGGGTGGGATCATAGACTAAGACCCCAGCATTACCCTCTATGCACTGATAGACAACAAAGGCATCCCAGGCTGGAACGGAAGCATCTTGGTCGTAAGGACCAGCGGTGATTCCTAAGGTCTGGGGCAGCCTATTGGGAAAATGGGCAATGGGATAATTACTAAAAGAACTAACTAAATTTAAATCCCCTGCCTCATCCGCCTCCCAACCAGCTATGTGGAGGACATTTTGGGCAAAGGAAGGATATTTTGGATATTCACAGGAGACATAACCAAGTTCTCCCCCTTCAATGAGCAGCTTGCCTCCACCGGCCACATAGCTTTCTAATGCATCCCGACAGATGGAGCTTGCTACCGGGCTCCAATCTTTCCCGTCACTCCAGACAATGAAGGGATATTCCTTCCAGGTGGTTGTATCTGTTGAATGAGATGCCTCCAATTTAGCAGAAATTCCCAATTCCCTCAAGTGACGGACGAACATCTCCGGCGAACCCTTAGCTTTTATCTTGTCACTGGTCTTCAGATCTTTTCCCTCTTTTGTGGCCAAAATCCTTTCCTTTCCCCCCTCATCATCAATCACCAGGATACTGTCGGTAAATGGGGGCATAACAAAACTCACCACCAGACTATCCCCTGCTACCGAGATGATTCTTGTCTGGGGAAGATGCAGCCAGGAGCTGACCTTGAAGGTGTAATCAAAATAGGGGAGCTCGACCAAGAACTGCCCTCCCTGGGCGGAGTCCGTTTGGATGGTAGTATAAAGCTGTGGATTCTCCTCCTTGGTGAAGATGCGGATAGTGGCGCTTAGCGGTTCTCCTGATGTGAAGTCATAGACCACCCCCTCTACCCTCCCTTGCTGAGCAGGGCTCAAAGATAGGGTAATCTCGTTTACATTGTGTCCCAAAAGGATCGTTGTCTTCTTTGGACTGTATCCGAACCTCCCCAAATAGAGATCATACTCCCCTACTGGGAGCCTTTCTTCTACCTCAAATTCACCTTGGTCAGCGGTCTGTAGTTGGAAAAGAGGTAGAACAAAAGAGGTATCAACCCCCTGGGGGTATCCCAGGATTTGCACCCCACTCAGTGAGTCCTGGGTAAGGCTATCGTAGACGACTCCTGATAGCCAACCATAGGTCTTGATTACTGGGATGTCCTTTTGATAGATGTTAAAGCCAGACTTGGCGATCACACATCTAAGACTTCCTACTGTATCAGGGATGATTTCAACTTCTGCAATGCTATCAGAGGTAAAGACACTTGTGTCCACCCCACATCCCCTGGCAAAAAGGGAGAAGCCCGGGTTCCCGGTCGCCCCCTGGATCTCCCCGGTAAAACCCGGAGTCAGGGTATCGGTGAGGCCAATGAGGGCGGAAGAGGCAGTAAGGGATGGCGAGCTGAGATCTAAATCACCAATTACCCAGATGGAATCGGCAAAGAGGTCAAAATCATCGCTTACTCTTCTTCCATTGACGCTGAGAACTTCCCCATAAGGAGGCAAAACGGTGAAATATGCTTCCCCATAAATATTTGTGGTATCAATCAGGGATATCCCCCAACCCGAAATCGTAACCTCCACATTTGGAATGGGTTGAGCCGTTCCTTCATCCAAGACCGTAACCTCCACCTGGGTGGAGGTGTTTATAGGGATGGAATCCGGGTTAACAGTTGATATAGCAGGAGAGATGACTTTCACCATCCCTGTATAGGGCTTAAAGTTGTGTTTGGTAACTGTAACATAGAGAGTTCCCGGCGAGGAGATTTGAGGATAAATTCCCACATCAGCACTACCTCCCTGGGAATAGGCAACCCCATAGGTTATTCCTTCCTTGTATAAGGCCACCAGAGCACTGTCCTCGGTTATATTCACCTCCATCGTCTGTGCCAGGAGGGGGAGGGTATCGTTGTGCGTCACCACAAATGTATCGGGGGCTCCAATAAAAAGGTCCAATGATGGCTCCCCTAAGAGGTTGTAGACTTCAAAATAGTATTTGACATTTGCCACGAGACCATAGTGCTGGAAAAGCTTTAGTTTAGCCCCATTGATCATCCCGTCGAGGGTATGAAGGCCCTCACCAAATCCTGATAGATAGAGCCCCCTCTCCAAGACATCATCCTCATCCCAGTAAGTTTCATTGGAGGCCCCCCAGAAACCCACTCCTCCCTTATCCTTTGCCCGCAACCATTTCTCACCCAGACACTCTGAATAATTATAGGTTCCTGTCAGGCAGGCATTGCTAATTATGAAGGGATACATTCCCTGATTAGTTAAACCTGCTATATTAGAGCCACTGTATCCTGGATCCTGCCAGGTTGTCCGACTTCCATGTCCGGAATAGTTGACCCAGATCTGCCCTCGATTGAGAGCGGAGTCTATGTCGCTTGCCGTTCCCCCAAAATAGGAATAGACCATCGTGGAGAGAACCCCCTGGGGCTCAAAATAGGTGAGGGCCATCTCGTTATGCGTCCCTTCTGTTAGCTCGTGATTGTCCCTTGAGGCGATGAAAGTAGCCCGGGAGAGCCAATCCGTGCAAGGATTATCCAGCTTCTCAAAGTTGAGTATCTTATCCACCACTGCCCCAGCCTCACTGGGAGTCTTTACCGATAGGCGGCCAATGCCGATATCGGGAAAGAGATCAGAGCCATCAACGGTGGAGTAGTGAAGGTCGGTGGCATTAGCCTTTCTTCCCCACTCCGAGGAGTACCGACCAGGATAGGGCTGAATATAGGCGGATGCCCCTCCGGTCATATCCCC
>DAOVCL010000083.1 GCA_030670005.1 Candidatus Zixiibacteriota bacterium
GGGAAGAAGAGAACCGTTCTTCCCTGGGCAGCTTCAATAACCTTACTTACAGAGGTAGCCACCGAAGTGGCTCTGGCCATAACTCCCAAGTAGACGGTCTCCAGATGGGCAAAAGTGCTATAATCTCCCTCAATGGTGAGAACCGTCTCCCAGGCTTTAATGCTATCCCCATCCCTTAGAGCCCTGATCACAAGCTCCTCTGGTTGTTCTGCACAGAGGGTGAGGATGGCAATGGCCTCATCTACCCCACAGAGAACTCCATCCTGGCGCGGAAAGACCTGCATAAGAACCGAGGAGTGTTGGTTGTCCTTAATGAGAACATCTTTTGTGCGAACGAAATACTTGTCGCTATACCAACCCTTCCTTATCTTCTCCACAGGGAGGTCAAAGACCTGAGGAGGAAGCTTTTTACCCCTCTCCCACCTGCTCCCCTTCTCAGCCAATTTGAGCCCCATATATCTTCTCCATCCTCTTCAGGGAGAAGTCGTGGAACTGGGGATCAAAGTCAGCCACCCCACTGCTGTATACCCTCACCCTGTAATCCCTGTTTCTCAATCCTCCTACGGTGTCCATCACACAGATGGAGGTGCAGACCCCCACAACCTCCACTTCACTGATACGGTTTCTCTTGAGGATAGCATCAAGGTCTGTTTCATAGAACCCACTATATCTTCCCTTCTTGACCACAAGATCTTCTTTACCCACTGGCAGCTCATCTATGATCTCCGCCCCTGCTGTTCCCTCTACACAGTGGGGGGGAAATAGCTCAAACTCCCTATCATCTTTACGGTGGGAGTCGCAGAGGAAGATGACCAGATCACCACCTTTATGGAAATCCTCTATCTTTTGCCGGACGAAGGGGACAATTCCCCTGGCTTTATCCCCACAGTAGAGCCTCCCTGTGGGATAAAGGAAATCCTTAAGCATATCTATAACCAGCAGAGCTTTACCCACTTCACCTAAAACTACCTCAAAACTCTCCAGATGTCAAGTGAAATTCCTGGTTTGTAACAGTTCATCACGGGATCTCACGGGAAAAGCAATTGAAAATTAAGAATTAAGAATGAGGTTTCTGCTGGCTATTCCTGATCCCTGTAGACTGACCTCTGAACTACAAACTTGCAAGATCTTGATTTTTTAACAAAATTTTTCAGGCTGCCTTGACGGATCTCTCCTTTCCGTTTTGGTAGCAGAGGGTTTCTACCGCACTTTAGTGCAGGGTTAAGGGCCTTTAGGCCCCTTTGTCTAACCCACAATGGGCTAAAGTCGGGTAGAAAAACTGAAATTGGAAAATAGAAAGAGAACTACTCTCTGAGCGATTCAGTGGTTATCCGTGGTGACTATTCAGCTATCAGCTTTGTGTCTTTCCCCATTTTCTCATTTTCCTAATTTCCATTTTCGCCTTTTCGCCTCTCGGCTCTCGGCTTTTCATTGAAATCCGTGCCCCTTGTTTGGTTGCGGCTTTGCCGCGCTGGGGTAGTCCGTGGTGATCGGTGGTGAAGTATTACCCTGGCTCAAACTTAGGTACTGGGAAGGCAGATTATAACCAGGGTGGTGGGGCCGGGGGCCAGAATTCATTAAAAAATAGCTTGACAAAGGGGAACAAATTTGTTATTAATTGAGTGAAATCATTAAAAGGACCGGTGTGATGAAGAGAAAGCTAATGTTGGCGACAGCCATCCTTCTGCTGGGATTAGGAGGGACAACCCTCTCTACTCCTGGTCCAGATCAGAACGCCTACTATGAGGCCGAGCCCTGGGATGACATCTACAGCCAGGGGAGAGATGGCTCGACCAACCCTGACACCAGTGCCATTGTGCTTCCAGATCGAGGCACATCCCACTCCCCCCAGTCCCTTTTCCTAAATAAATCCGCAAAAAAGGGCCAGGTGCGGCGAGGGAAGTCGGCTTCCCTCTGGTCCCAAATCAGATATTTCATCATCTCCCTTTGGAGATAACCCGGGGAGAGCTAAAGATGGGAGAATTTGAGAGGTTAACCAGAGAATCCTGCAGGGAGGCGGCGTTGGGTAACTACCGGGAGGCATACCAGGGATACAGAAAGGCCCTACAGATGGCTAATGTACCTCCTAAGGCAGAGACAAAGGTGAGTATAGAGTTGGCCGATTGTCTCTATCGGATGGGCAAGTTCCGTTATGCCTTGAGGCAAATAGGCAAGGTAAAGAGATCATCCTGTCAGCCAAAGGATCTCCACAGACTACTTATCTTAGAAGCCAATCTAAGACTGGAGTTAGGGGAATATGATAAAGCAAAGGAGATCGCTCAAAGTGCCTTTAAGAAACTCCTTCCTACCGGTGAGCACGGGCTTTTGGCAGAGGCGGAGCACTGTCTGGGCAAAGTCTTACTGCGCACAGGCGATCCAAGGGGGGCAAAGGAATACTTTGAGGGCGCTCTCTCTTCCTTCCGACTCATCAATAACAAGAAGGGGATGCTCAAGGCCATAAATAGCCTGGCTCAGGTTGCCTTTATGGCTTCAGATTGGAATGAAGCGTTAAAAGACCTACAGAAGGGGTTGAAGATCTGCCCCCTGGAGTGGGGGAGAGAAAGAGCAGCTATGATGGGAAACCTGGGCACTCTCTATAGGAGAATGGGAAATTGGAAGGAGGCCCTAAACCTCCTTGAATCGAGCTTAGAGCTTAAACTGAAGATAGGGGAGACTCTCCCTATCGTGAAAGGTTCTATCTCCCTGGGAAGACTCTACCTGATCCAGAGGAAATGGAAGAGGGCGGAGAAACTCTTGCAGAAGGCACTCATCCTGTGCCAGAGCCATAAGTACACAAGAGAGGAGGCGATGAGCCTGGAGTCTTTGGGCGATCTGGCCAAGGAAAGAGGTAACTTTGACCAAGCCAGGGACTACTACCGGAGGACATTGGAGATAGCAAGGAAATTGGCCCCTCAAGGAGATCTGGTCAATCAGGTGCAGAGGAGAAGGGCAGAGCTTCTCATAGCTGAGGGGAGTGATCTTAAGGAAGTTTTAAAATGTGTCCAGGAGGCCCTTAAAATCTCCCAGGCTCTGGGTGATAAGTTTGAAGAGGGCTGTTGCTATCGGGCCTTGGCCTTTCTCTCTGAGGCGGAAGAAAACTGGAAGTCAGCTAAGGCAAATTTCAGGAAGGCCATTGAGGTCTTCAAGTCCATTGGGGAAAGGTTCGAGCAGGGGAAGACACTTCTCGAAGAGAGCGGATTCATCCTCTCCTCCCTTCAGGAAGATCGGAAGAAAAGGGAGACCACAGAGCAACTGAAGGAGGCCAGAAGGATATTCCAGGGATTGGGAGCCCATTATGAAGAGGGTTTGGTGGAGATCGAATTGGCCAAAGCTCAGATGAACGGAACAAATCCCGATCGGGCCCTTGGCCTCTTAGAGTCTGCCGAGAGGATTTTTAAAAGGATAAGCGAAAAGGATGGCCTCAAGGAGATATTGACCTTGAGGGCCAAGATGGAGAAAAAACTGGCCACATCCTCTCTCCTGGTAAGGGAGGAGAAGGCAGCTTTGGATAGGTTTAACCACATATCCCCTGAGGATATAGACGTCCTGCTCCATTTTCTCTCCGAGAGGGTGAAGGCCGAAAGGGGCTTTATAGCTTTCCGCAGCAATTCCAGTGCTGACCTTGCCACAATGAACAGGTATAACTTGAACCCCTCGGAGGCAGACTTCCTCCTTAGCTATTTAGAGAACTTGGAGGGCCAGGTCATTACCCCTGGCCAACCATTTATCTGCACCTCAGTGGCTCACAACCAGATATTTTCCACCTTAAAGAAGGAAAAAGTGGAGAATTTTATTGTCTTCCCTTTTGGCGACGGCTGCATTGAGGGGCTCCTCTATGTTGACCGCACCCAAACAGGGGAAAAGGGGCCATTTAACCAGAAGGATCTGAATTTCTTCGTTCTGGCTGCTGATATCGTCCAGCTTAAGGTGGCTGAACTCCAGAGGGAGGAATTACTCAGGGAGAACCTCTACCTCAGGGAGAGGCTTGAGGAAAAGTATGGCTTTGGGAACATAGTTACCGTCAATCCCAGAATGGAGGAGGCCTTAAGAACTGCCAAAAGCTTCAAGGACTCCTGTCTCCCCATTCTTATCACCGGGGAAACGGGAACTGGCAAGGAGCTCATCGCCAGGGCTCTTCACTATAGCAGTCAGAGGCGGGGCAAAAACTTTGTGCCGGTAAACTGTGCCGCCTTCACCGATACCCTCTTGGAAAGCGAATTCTTTGGGCACAAGAAAGGCTCCTTTACTAATGCCATCAGCGATAAGAAGGGTCTCTTTGAGGAAGCCCAGGGGGGAACCCTATTCTTAGATGAAGTGGCCAATGCCAGTGAGTGGTTACAGGCCAAGCTCCTCAGGGTCTTAGAGGAGATGGAGATAAGGAGACTGGGGGAGACCAGAGTCAGAAAGGTGGAGGTGAGCATAATCACGGCCACCAACAAGGACCTGGAGAGGGAGGTAGAGGCTGGCAGGTTCCGTAAGGATCTCTACTACAGGCTTATCGGGGTGGAGATAAAGCTCTCTCCCTTAAGGGAGAGGAGGGAGGATATTCCGCCTCTCATCTACCACTTTCTGGAACTCTTCACCGAGAAGCGAGGGGGGAGAATAAAAGGGGTAAACAGGGAGGCGATGGATCTTCTCACTGCCTATGACTGGCCTGGAAATGTAAGGCAATTGAAGAATGAAATGGAAAGGGCCACGATCCTGGCTTCTGGTGACAATCTCATCACCCCAGAACACCTCTCCCCTGCCCTCAAGTCACAGGTTCCGGCAGAGGATGACCAGTGCCCTAGATCCCTCCCCCATCAGTTGGCCAATTTTGAGAAGGAGAACATCTTAAAGGCCCTGCAAAAGAGCAAATGGGTGAAGACAAAAGCGGCTATGATCTTAAACATCCCTGAGGCAACCCTGAGGAGAAAGATGGGAAAATATGCGCTGGAGAGGGAAGTCACTTGCAAAAGTCTTTGAGTCGTCATTTATGGCGAATACTTAACAACTTAATAATTAAAGAGTTATCAACCCACTATTTTTTCAGGCGTCAATTTTGGCGAATATGCACCTCTCCCTTTTATCCCACCGAGAATAAGCAAATTTGATCTTCTTGTAACTTTACTTTTAACAAGCAGTTAGACCTATCGTAATTTTTTTCTATATTTCTTCAATCTGGCATAGATTTTGCATATCTTATTAATCGTATTAAAAAAATTAGGCGGGTAAGTAAGCTTCTGTTTTTCTCCCGTGGCTTTGTGCGGAAGCCGAAAACTCGCCGAATGCAAAAGAGGCGGGCTTAGGTCCGCCTCTTTTCATAATAGTTCAACACTGATACCCAAAGATATCTGCGCTACAATTCTGCAAGATCTTGTTTTTTGACAAAGTTTTAATAGAACACAGATGATACGGATTTCCACAGGTTTTTACTTTATTTAATCCGTGTCATCAGTGTTATCCGTGTTCTATTGTTTTGAAATTTTGGTTGCGGCTCCGCCGCGCTGGGTGATTCCGTGGTAAACTGTTACCTTTATTCCACATTCAAAGCTTCGCTATATTATCCCTAAATCTTTTCCTACCTTTCCGAAAACCTCCAAAACCCTATTTAATTCATCCTTTGTATGGGTGGCCATATAGCTCGTTCTAATTAAGGATCTTCCGGGAGGGACAGCAGGGGGGATGGCCGGGTTGGCAAATATCCCCTCATTAAAAAGCTGGCGCCAGAAGATGAAGGTCTTCATCTGATCACCGATTATAATGGGGACCACCGGGGTCTGACTCGTGCCTGTATCAAACCCCATACCCTTAAATCCCTCTAACATCATCCGAGCATTCTCCCAGAGCTTCCTTCTCCTCTCCGGCTCGTCCTTAATTATCTCCAAAGCTGCCAAAACCACCGCCACTGAGGCTGGAGGCGGGCTGGCGCTGAAGATTAGAGCGCGTGAGTTGTGTTTAATGAAGTCTATCACCTCTTCCTTTGCCACAACAAAACCTCCTATGGAAGCAAAGGATTTACTGAATGTGGCCATTACTATATCTACTTCATCCATCAGGTCAAAGTGTTCTGCAGTCCCTCTGCCATTTTCTCCCAACACCCCCATGGAATGGGCATCATCCACCATAACCCGGGCTCCGAATCTTTTGGCCAATTTCACTATGTTAGGCAGATCAGCTATATCCCCCTCCATAGAGAATATCCCATCCACAATGATGAGTTTCCCCTTCTTCCCACAAGTTTTCAGCACCCTCTCCAGATCCTCCATATCGTTGTGTTTGAACTTCATCAGCTTACCAAAGGAGAGCCTACAGCCATCTAAGATGCTGGCATGATCAGCCCGGTCGGTGATTACTATATCACCCCTTCCTACTACGGTGGAGATCGTCCCCAGGTTGGTCTGAAATCCAGTGGAGAAGACCAAAGCCGCCTCCTTGCCCATAAATTCCGCCAATTTAGCCTCAAGTTCCTCATGGATGTCTAAGGTGCCGTTTAGAAACCTGGAGCCGGTACACCCGCTGCCGTATTTTTCCACTGCCTTTATGGCTGCCTCCTTCAATTTGGGGTGAGAGGTAAGTCCCAAGTAATTGTTGGAACCTATCATAATCATCCTCCTGCCCCTTATGATTACCTGAGAACCTTGTCCAGATTCTATGGGCTTAAAATATGGGTAGTAGCCGGATTCCCTGGCCTCTTTGGCCGCAGTATAGCAGAAACATTTCTCGAAGATATCCATATTTTCCTTTCTCTCACCTCTATGTTCAGAAGGACTCCCTTAGAGCCTACTCCTGTGCTGGATGTTTCCATTATAGGTTACCAAATAAAAATCCCATCAAGATCGGGCAGAATCACCAAACGGTTTCTCATGGGCTGTAATATCCTTTCTCAAGGAAAAGACAACCTTAATACCTCCTAAGATCATCCCCAGATAGGAAGTCCAAATCCTCCACAAAAGAACCGATACCCCAACCAAATACTTGGGGGCGAAGAGGGAAAAGAAACCAGCATAACTGAGTTCGCTCACCCCACTTCCGCCAGGCGTGGGGGCGAAATAGAGGATTGGCCTCAAGAGAAGTTGGACGAGGAAGGACTGGGAGAGCGGGGGTTTAATACCCCACCCCCAGAGGATGATTATACCAATGGCGAACTCCCAGAAGAAGGAAAAAAGGATGCTTGCCTCAGCGAGGAGGAGGGTTCTTTTCCCCTTAGTCAGGTAATGCGACAATTGGGCACTCAGCAGATCTACCTCTCGGAAGGCCTCCTTTTTAACCCTCATCACCCTCTCCGGCTTTAAGACTTTCAA
This sequence comes from Candidatus Zixiibacteriota bacterium, assembly GCA_030670005.1. Lineage (GTDB taxonomy): Bacteria > SM23-81 > DAOVCL01 > DAOVCL01 > DAOVCL01 > DAOVCL01. The sequence continues at coordinate 7,284 of DAOVCL010000083.1, forward strand.
CCTTCGTAGCCACTCGATAATCCAAGAGGAGAAACCCTTTATCCGGCGGGGGAAGAAGAGGGCCAGGATGAAGAAGAAGAGGGCCAAAGCAATGGGAAGGAAGATCCCCTTCATTATGCGGGAAAAGACAGGGTTCACTTTGATAACAGAGTAGGAGGTAAAGGGAAGGGGAATAATAAGGAGAAAGAGAAAAAGGGGAAGTATTGCCCTAAAAGCGGTTATCCCTGCGCTCCTGCCTGGGGAGATATTCTCCCGATAGAGAAGGTATCCTTGATAGGAGGTCGAACTCAAGAGAACGGGAAAGGCAATGGCCAAAAATGAGCTCTGCAGCCTCATCTCTGTGGCCCTCCACACCCCTATTCTTACCTTCGAACCTCCTCTAACCAGGATGCTGATGCTCAGACCATCGAAGAGCCATTTAAGAGCCGTAGCCAAAACCAGCAGTGGAAGGCAATAGGGATTAAATCGAGTTATGGCCTTCCAGGTCTGACGATCAGATGTAAGGACCAAGAGGGCCACTAAAGCGATCAAGCTGATACCTATATATAGATACAGCCCTTTCTTAAAGTACTTAGTCACAATTCATTTCAGGCTACCGCCTTCTTCTCCCTCTCCGGTCCCACATACTCCCTCTCCCAGATGGGATTGGTAAGCTCCTTCACCTCATCCCCATAGGTTACCATACCCTCATAATAGCCCTTGTCCCTCAAAGCCTCCCCAGCATTGACATCCACCGGCCTGCCACCCCCCTCCCGTAGAGCCTCCCTGAACTCCCGATGATTATCCCTGATCACACAAGGCGTTACCAGATTCCCTACCTGATCAGGCCTTTTCATATACCCATACTCCCTCTGCCACCTCCTGATGGCCTCAAAAAAGGGTGACCCCAAGACCGTGTCCAGATCACCTCCCTCTTGGTAGACCTTCACTATGTTGTGCGTGCTATAGGGAACAAATACACAGGGCATCACATCCC
>DAOVCL010000183.1 GCA_030670005.1 Candidatus Zixiibacteriota bacterium
GGGGGCGAGGCTGAAGGAGGAGAGCCTCTCGGTCAAGCTTACTGGACTCTCCATTAGCCAGTTGACCTCTATGTCGGTCAAGGAGGCTATGAATTTCTTCTCCACTCTGAAGCTTTCTGCCAAGGAGGCGATGGTTGCCGCTCAGATACTTAAGGAGATAAGGGAGAGACTGAGGTTTCTGGTCGATGTGGGACTTGATTATCTCACCTTAGACAGGTCGGCGGGTTCCCTCTCTGGAGGGGAAGGTCAGAGGATAAGGTTGGCCACCCAGATCGGTTCCCGGCTCGTTGGTATCCTCTACATTTTGGATGAGCCCAGCATCGGCCTCCATCAGAGGGATAACTGCAGACTTTTGAACACCCTGACCAGTCTGAGGGATCTGGGCAATACCGTCCTGGTGGTGGAGCACGATCGGGAGACCATCGAGAGGGCAGATTGGGTTGTTGATCTGGGGCCAGGGGCGGGAGCAGAGGGGGGATACTTGGTGGCCACCGGCTCTCCTTCCCAGATCAAGAGCAACCCCAATTCTCTCACCGGCAGGTATCTATCCGGAGAGCTCTCTATTCCTACCCCGACCTCACGAAGGAAGGGAAACGACAGGTGTTTATCCATTTTAGGGGCCTCAGGAAACAACCTGAAGTGGATAAGGGTCGATTTCCCCTTGGGAACCCTCATCTGCATCACCGGGGTCTCCGGCTCGGGGAAGAGCACACTGGTCAACGAGACCCTCTATCGGGCTCTCTCCAGACACTTCTATAGTTCAAAGGTCTCTCCCTTGGAATATGAAGAGATAAAAGGGTTGGAGAACATAGATAAGGTGATAGACATTGACCAGTCGCCCATAGGGAGAACCCCTCGTTCCAATCCGGCCACCTACACAGGGGTATTCACCCATATAAGGCAGCTCTTCTCTATGCTTCCAGAGGCCAAGGTCAGGGGTTACCGGCCAGGGAGGTTCAGCTTCAATGTAAAGGGAGGGAGGTGTGAGGCCTGCCAGGGGGATGGCATCATCAAGATAGAGATGCATTTTCTTCCCGATGTCTATATACCCTGTGAGGTCTGCCATGGAAAGAGATACAATCGGGAGACCATGCAGATAAGGTATCGGGGGGAGTCAATTGCCGATGTACTGGATATGACGGTGAATCAGGCCCTGCAGTTTTTCCAACAGATTCCCCCTATAAGGAGGAAACTTCAGACCCTAACCGATGTAGGATTGGGATATATCCACTTGGGTCAGCAGGCTACCACCCTCTCCGGGGGGGAGGCCCAGAGGGTGAAGCTTTCCTCCGAGCTTTCCAAGCTAAGTACAGGGAGAACCCTCTATATCCTCGATGAGCCCACTACCGGCCTCCATTTTGAGGATATAAAGATGCTCCTGCGGGTTCTTAACAGTTTGGTGGAGAGGGGAAACACGGTCATCGTCATTGAGCACAACTTAGATGTGGTCAAAGCCGCTGACTATATCATAGACCTGGGGCCAGAGGGAGGAGATGAAGGGGGGTGGGTGGTGGCTACGGGGACACCAGAGGAGATCGCCCTGAATAAGAAATCATATACTGGAGGGTTCCTGAAGAAGGTCTTAGATTTCAACCGATAGTGTACTCTGATCAATTTTAAATCTCACTGCCCTTTCAAACCCAGATTATTCATAAATCTTAGCCACGAAGGCGCTAAGCATGTCCTGAGCGAAGTCGAAGGATCACTAAGAAAATGGGTTATTAAAGCAGTTCGGCTTGTAAACTGAATCCCTTTGTGTTAATCCCAACTTTATCAACGCTTGGTGTCTTTGTGGCATATGAATAAATAATTCAAGCAAACTACCCCTGTGTTTGGGATTATTGGAAAATCCGCCACCAAAATCACCAATATCTGTTCCCTTCAAGAAAACCATCAACTCCTACTCTCTTAATTTTTCGTAAATTTTTTAGATGAGCATCTCTATAATCTGCCAATTCTAAATAAGTAATCCTCTTCGTATTGTATTCTTAAAAGATTTAAAAAGTGATCAAGTGCGATTCTATCCCGATCTATTCACAAATTGCCAAGCGGTCGGTTGGCGTAAGCTGCTACTTTCCCAAAGCGAGGTGGCAGAACCCCGATTCTGCCACCCTCCTCTCTTGCCGTCAGGTGAGGGGGCTTAGGCCCTAAGAACCCTCGGCTACCCGTCCCGACCCAGGACGGGTCGGGAAAGCCAGGTAGAAGAATACCTAAGGCGCTAAGTAGTTTTTCTCTATCAGTGAAATCCGTGTAATCTGTGGCCCTTGTTTGGTTGCGGCTTTGCCGCGCTATGAGTCCACCTTGTTTCTTCCACTCCCCGGCAAAGCTATGCCTGAACAGATGACAGGTGAGGTTCTTGTATTTAGGGTTTGGGTTCTAAGTGCCTGCTGTTCTTCTGCTCCCCACAAAAATCACAGGTAAGGGTTCTCATCCTATCCTCCTCCTAATCACTCACCTCTCTATCTGTCTTTTCAGTGTTCTTCTGAGTGTCCTCCTTACCAAATCGCCGCTTCCTTTTCCTTTCCTGTTTTTCTTGACGTCTCAGTTCTTTTCCTCGTTTCTTGCCCTTATATGCTCCCCTATTTCTTGCCAATTTACTATCCTCCTGTGGTATTTATTCATGCTCAACCTTCACCTCTTGCATTCTAACGGCGAAGTCCTTGTCGATAAATTTGCCCTGCTTCATAAGCTCACGCTTGGCCAAAGGGGCCATTCAAAGGAGGCAAAAAGGGAAATCTGGGAAGATATGATCCCAAAATATGCGTTAGGAAACCACGAGATTTCACAAGATTATCACAAGATATTTAAAATAAAGTACTTAGAAAATTGAGAGGTTCTGTAGTAATTTCACCTCAGATAACCACGGACTATGCACAGAAAAACAGGGATCAGTAATCAGTTTACAGGGATCGGGAACCAGGAATAACCAGCATAAACTTCATTTTTAATTCTTAATTGCTTTTTCCCGTATGATTCCGTGAATTTCCGTGGTAGAATCATCTATTCGTGTAGATTCGTTTATTCGTGTCATTCGTGTTCCAAAGATTCGCGGTTCATGCATATTTTGGGATGATATTACCTTCAATCGAGAGTGTCAAAGTCGGTTATCGGATACTGCGATACATCCCCGATAAGACCGACGGCTAACATCAAACTACAAAACCGTTGGGCGTTTGTCCAGCGGTTTTTTCTTTTGATATAAAAAATCCCCCACCCTCAAGAACGATCTCACTCTATTATGTCACTTCTTTTTCTTAATACCCAAGGCCCCAATTAAATGAGGGATTTAATGGCCTGGTCTAAAAACAAAACCTTCCACCCCGGATCAGGGTGGAAGGTTCCTTAGGTTTGGCCTAGCCCAGCTCAGATTTTGGTGACATTGGTGGCCTTAGGACCTTTTGGGTCCGTTGTAACTTCGAACTCCACCTTAGCCCCTTCATTCAACGTCTTGAAGCCTTCCCCCTGAATCGCGGAGTGGTGCACAAAGATGTCCTTACTGCCATCCTCCGGCTCGATAAAGCCATAGCCTTTCTGGTCACTGAACCATTTAATGGTTCCTTTCACGGTATTCACCACCTTTCGTTTGAGATTCCGGTCACGTTCATCCCATATAAAAAAAACCACAGAAGCGTAGCCATCGGCTTCTATGGTTCGATGTTGGACGAAACAAGAACGGTCTGGCTTACCTTAC
>DAOVCL010000006.1 GCA_030670005.1 Candidatus Zixiibacteriota bacterium
GGATTTAAACTTTAGCCTTCCGGAGAAGTATCTTCTGTTCAGTGATTGGGCTATCTTCCTTAAGTTCTCCTCCTCGTTCAGTCTCTTCCGGAGTTCTCTTCGCTTCACCCTTTTACGGATATTCTCAATAATCTCCTCCAGCCTTTTGTCATCTATCTTTTCCGGGGCATAGACTATCAGTCTATCGTCCACGAGCTTTGCCTGAACGGTCTTCTTTCTCCTTCTGCTCCTTATTATCTCTATTTTCATAAGCCTCTCCAAAGCGAGGTGGCAGAACCCCGATTCTGCCACCCGCATCTTTCACCAATTGCCCGATTATACTATATCAATTCCCCCCAAAAATCAAGGTCTTTTTGGAGTCTCTCAAAAGGAGACGGACGAAGGGTTTATGGGGTAAGAGTTTACATAAAACATTCGAAGCTTTTGCAACGGTCGAATCCGAAGGCTGTAAGCAACTAAATTCCCTTGACTTTCTTCTAAAATATGAGTATCTTTACCAAGGTTTTTTACTATTCAAAGGGCAGAGAGTAATCCATTTAACCGGAAGGAGGAAAAAGAGATGAGAGCGTTTACCTATAGATCGATTTTATTGTTAACTCTAATCCTCATGGGGGGTTCTTCTAAACTTTCAAATGGATCAGAAGATGTGTTAAAGGAATCCTTAACTTTTTCCAGATCCGAGCTTGTTTTCAGCAAGCTAAAAGGTTATGATCAGGTGTTCTTAGCCGGCTGTGACCTTACTGCAAACGTGGGGGAGCCACAACTGCCGGTTCGGCTGGTAAATCTGGTCATCCCAGATGGGGCGAGAGTAGAGGAGGTGGAGATACTGGCCACGGAAAGCGAAGAACTCCCGGGGAGCTATCTTCTCTATCCGGTGCAACCTCCTCAAATCCTCTCTAAAGCAGGCCCCATCCCCTTTGTGGAGCCCAAGTCCCAAATTTACAGTTCATCCCTTTATCCTCAGGAGATAGTGGAATACAGGGGGTCGGGCTCTTTAAGCGGCTATCAGGTGACCAGTTTTCTGGTCTATCCCCTTCAATATCTTCCCCTGGAGAAGAGTCTGCGTTTTCACTCTCAAATCGATTTTGCCGTCCGGTTTTCCTCTGGCCCAAAACCATCTCCAACCATTAAAAGATCTGAGAGGGTAGAGAGGTTCATTCAGCGCACGGTCGGCTCCCTGGTTTTAAACCCCCAAGATATAAGGGAAATCCAGGGGATAAAGGGAAAATCTTCTACCCTTCTTCCTCCTGGAGGATTCGAATATGTCATCATCACCGGAGAATCCTATGTTCCTTACTTTCAACCCTTAGCGGATTGGAAGATGAAGAAGGGAACCCCTGCTGTGATTGTAACCACGGACTCGATCTACGCCAACTGTTCTGGCCAGGATAATCAGGAGAAAATCAGAAATTTCATCAAGGATGCCTACCAGAACCGGGGAACTGTCTGGGTTCTTTTAGGGGGGGACACAGGGATTATCCCAACCAGGCTTGCCTACGCGATGGATTGTGAGACCGGTAATCCTGCTGACAACGATATCCCCTGCGATCTCTACTACTCTGATCTTGACGGAACCTGGGATCTGAATGGGAACCACATCTATGGGGAAGTGGCTGACAGCGTGGATATGTTGTCAGATGTCTTCGTGGGCAGGGCCTCGGTGAGCACTCACCAGGAAGCTCAGGCCTGGGTTAGTAAGGTCTTAACCTATGAAAAGAACCCTCCCACCGATTATCAGCTCGATATGCTCTTTGCCGCAGAGATCCTTTGGTGGGATCCCTATACGGACTCCGGAGTAGGTAAGAATATGATTGACGACTTGTTTGTCCCCCCTCGATTTGATCCGATCACCAAGTTATACGAATCCCAAGGGAATGAAAGCCGCGCATCAGTGATGGCGGCTATGAACGAGGGGCAGAACATCATCAATCACGATGGGCATGCCTGGTATACGGTTATGGGAGTGGGGAATTATGAGTACCTTGGAATCTCAGATATGGATGCCCTACATAATGGTCCAAGGAACTCCATTCTTTTCTCCATCGGCTGCTGGCCGGCGGCCTTCGACTTCGACTGTATCGCCGAGCATTTTGTTAACAACCCCGATGGGGGAGGGGTAGCCTATATCGGAAATTCCAGATATGGTTGGGGATCTCCGGGAAATCCAGGCTATGGCTATTCGGATAGGTTCGATAACCAGTTTTATAGGTTCCTCTTCCAGGATGACATCTACCACATCGGTGCCACCCTGGCCTTTGACAAGGCATTCTATGTCCCCAGATCCCAGCAGGAGAATGTTTACCGCTGGTGTGAATATGAGATAAACCTTTTGGGCGATCCGGAGATGCCTATATGGACCGATACACCTCAGAATCTTATGGTGGAGCATCCGGACAGCATCCCCACAGGGGAAAGCCTATTTCCGGTGACGGTGATGGTCAATTCCTCCCCTCTCAGTGAAGCTTCGGTCTGCCTGATGAACCAAAGCGGCCTTTATGAACAGGGAATTACTGGAGCCAATGGCCAAATAAGCTTTTCCATTCAGCCAACCACCCAAGAGACTCTCTGGGTGACGGTCACCGCCCACAACCACTTGCCCTATGAGGGTTATACGACTGTCTTTTCGAACGGGCCTTGGGTGGGACGCTACTGGGAGGCTATTTTCGATACCATTGTGGGGAATGGAGATGGAGTAATCAACCCCGGGGAGGAGATCTCCTTGGCCATTAGCTTGAAAAACTATGGCAATCAATCATCGGATAGTGTAACCGGGGTTTTAACCACGGATGATCCAATGGCCACAGTCCTGGATAGCCTGGGGGATTATGGCGAAATCCCCCCTGGTGATAGCTCCCAGGCTTCAGGCTACAGGTTCTTCATCTCCCCTGATTGTCCCAACGGCAGGGTCATATCCTTTGGCCTGGGAATTACCGACGCCGCGGGCAACTCTTGGGAGGAGAGGCTGAATTTCACCGTGGCCAACCCTATCTTGGGCTTTCAAACCTACCTCATTGATGATGGCTTCGGAGGTGATGGGGATTCCATCCCAGAGCCAGGAGAATCCTTTTCCTTAGGCTTAAGTCTGAAAAATGTGGGTCTGGGTTTGGCCAGAGGAGTTACAGCCAAAATCTGGGTAGAAGATCCTTATGTTAGCTTAACGGATACAATTGCCGATTTCGGGGGGATCTGGCCGGATTCGCTTTCAGATGGAACCTATGAGATGAGCATCTCCCCAAGCTGTCCTACACCCCGTTTCCCACCGATTTTTATGGAAATTCTCACCGAGGATGGATATTGCTTTTCAGATAGCCTGATTCTCACCGTGGGGGAGACCGGATTCTCCGATGATATGGAAGCCGGTCCAGGTGAATGGAGCCCGTCATGGCTCTGGGGACTATCCACCCATAGAAGCCATTCTGGGACGCATAGCTGGTATTGTGGTGATACTAGCCATGCTTATCAAAACAACATGAACAGTCCCCTTATCACCCCACTCCTAGTTCTGGCCCCCAACTCCAGCTTAATTTTCTGGCATTGGTATGATGTAACCACCTACGGGGTGGATGGGCTTTATGTGGAGATTGTAAAGGGTTCAACGGTCGACACCTTAGATTTCATCGGCAGTGGAGGGGCCTTAGACTCCCTGCTCATCGGAAATAACTGGTTAAAGGAAAACTATGACCTCTCCTCCTATGGGTTTGGGGACACCGTGCAGGTGAAATTCACCTTTGTCAGCGACGGGAATAAGGTGGCCGAGGGCTTTTATATCGACGATGTCAATATTAATGGGAGTTATTCGGTCTCTGTGGGCACCACCGATGGAGGTCATTCCACCACAAGGCCGACCCTCTTCCAGCTCTGCCAGAACTACCCCAATCCGTTTAACTCCGCCACCCACATCCGCTACACCATCCCAGATAGAGATAGAGAGGGGAGACCGCACCGCACCACCCTAAAGGTCTACAATGTGCTGGGGCAGGAGGTGAGAACTCTGGTCGATGGAGTGGAGAGGGCTGGAATCCATAAGGTGATCTGGGATGGCAGGGACAACAGAGGTAGGGAGGTAACTTCAGGGGTATATCTTTATAGGTTGAAGATGGGCCATATCAGTCAGACGAGGAAGTTGGTTCTCCTCAAATAGTCAAAGTAGAAGCTTTGGAACACGAATGACACGAATAAACGAATCTACGCGAATAGACAAGGAAATTATTCATAAAGAGTTGTCTTTCGCCATTATGGAGGCAGCGTTTGAGGTGCACAATACACTTGGTCCTGGGTATTCAGAAGGTATTTATGAATCAGCGCTGGCCAAAGAATTCAGAGATCGAGACATCAAATACGAAAGACAAAAACTTATGGAGGTTTGGTACAAAAGTGAGAAGATAGGTGAGTATCGATTAGATATGGTTGTTGAGGGCAAGATAATTCTGGAGTTAAAAGCTGTATCCGAGTTAAATAAGATCTTTGAGGCACAGATTCTTTCATATTTGAAGGCTACTGGGATGAAGTTGGGGATATTGCTCAACTTTGGAGGCAAGAAGGTAGAATACAAGAGGATGGTAAATTAGGATTCGTGCTATTGGCATATTCGTGGGATTCGTGTTCAAGGCTTTATTTATATAAACGTAAATGAGACAAACTTATGTATCATCTCAGATAGCCCAGACTTTCAACCTCGGAGGCATAATAGTGGTAGGGACTTCGATCTATTGGAGCCCCTACCTCCATATTTGTGAAGACTGCTCAGGGGCTTAACTCCATTTATTAATCTATTTTTTCAACTCCTGAGCTTTCTCAAAATATGGCTTCAGTTCGTTTAAAAATCCATCTTTATAAGGCCCTTTTCCATAATGCAGTTTACAGGGGAAACTATCACATCTAAGGCAAAAATCAATCTTGTTTTTACACGCACACTCGAGTACTGAGCATCCACCTATCTCCTCCCTCAACCACTCTATCGTCTTGAGAACATTTTTATCTATGCCGCTACAACATCCTTTACAAAATCCCTTCTCCCAAAGGGTACAAATCTGACAGGCTATTCCACAGGCACCTATTTTCATAACATTCACCTTTCCTTCCCCAAGGTAGGGTGGAGCAAATCGCATATCCGCCCTTATCCATAGTTCAGTTCATATTTCCACAAAAAAACTAAAGATACCTAAGACAATCAACACTATTCCTGCAATTTGTTTTTCATGATGTTCTAAGAAATGTGAACTTACCCTCTCAATTCCTTTGACTCCTAAATACACCAAAAGAAGCATACCGAGAACGGTTATGATCAAATATACAATGGAGACAATAGTGATACCAGTCCATCCCAGAAGAGCTCCTGCTGTGAAATAATAAGCCTCAATTTCGGTACAGGGGGTAAAAAACATTGCAGCACTGAGAGAAGTAATAATAGCGACTTTCGATCTTTTGGAAACCATATCAGCCCTGATATGGTGGTGATGACGGGATTTCTTAATACCCAGAAAAACATAGATGAGTCCTAATGTGACTAAAATCAAGGGGGCGGCAACCTTGGTAACAAATTCGTGAGCAGGAGAAAGTTTGTAGCCGATCAGACCAACGACAGCTCCAATTGCTATGGTGCTGACGGTATGAGAAATACCAATAATGCTCGCAACCAGCAGAGTTTCTCTAAGTAACCAATTTTCACTCTTGCTGATCGCAATTATGGGGAACCAGTGATGAGGAATAGCGACATGGATGATGCTTAATACAGAAGTCCCAATTAGGATTTGTATGATGCCTTGCATTCTTTACCCCAGTCATAAACAGAATTCCCGATAATATTTTGCGTGTATCTGAAGTCACCAAAGGCGATTCAGGTGAGGGCAGAGCTCAAAAGAGATATATGCTGTTATTCACCGGGGATAACAATTTTTTCTAAGACATATCTAACCCCAGCCTCTACCTGTGTCTTTTCTCCCATAATGTAATCTTCCTTAAACTTGTATCTGCTTGAAAGTCGCTGATAAATTCATGTCCCAAGAAATACCTGCATCTTTTTGCCCCTGTATGTCAAACCACGAGCCAAAGAACAGGTGGATTGACTCCCCTGCATCTACCAATCTTAAGAACTCGACTGCCAACCAGCATTCTTCACACCAGATAAGCCATTCGTTACATCCTGCAGACTGATGCCGTGTATTCTTGCCTCGTATAAATCAGAATCTACTACTTTGGACAGGTCTAAAAACCTTTCCCTACAAGTCAAGCCCAAAAGCCTCGGCCATCTGACTTGTCTATAAGATTTTATGCATAATTTGGGCTAAGGTGTGAGGTGATACAGATAAAGTTGGAATTTTGTAGGGGCTGAAGGGAGATAGTACAGTCTTATTCCCCTCCCTCAATTTCAGGAGGGACTTGGCCAGTTTTTTTTATTCTTTTAATCAGGGCAGGTATCACCTGGAAGAGGTCACCCACCATCCCATAGGTGGCCACCTTGAAGATGGGGGCCTCAGGGTCCTTGTTTACAGCCACAATCACCTTTGCAGATTGCATTCCCACTAGATGTTGAATGGCCCCCGATATGCCGCAGGCAACATAGAGCTTTGGACAGACGGTCTTTCCCGTCTGGCCAACCTGATGGGAGTAGGGTATCCAACCGGCATCCACCGCTGCCCGGGATGCCCCCACAGCTCCTCCCAATGTCTTGGCCAACTCCTCTATCAAGGCAAAGTTAGAGGGATCACCCAATCCCCTACCTCCGGAGACGATTATGTCGGTCTCGGCTATATTAGCCGTCTCTCCTTCCTCCTTTACGGCCCGCAGGAGCCTGGTAGGGGAGGAGAGCCTATCCGATTTAATCTCCTTTAAGATCACCTCACCATCTCTCTTCTGATCAGCAGGTGCCTCCCTCATTACCTTGGGCCTCACCGTGGCCATCTGAGGGCGGTGATTTGGGCAGATGATGGTGGCCATAATGTTTCCCCCAAATGCGGGGCGGGTCTGGAGGAGGAAACCGTTCTCTGAGTCAACCTCCAAACCAGTGCAGTCCGCCGTGAGGCCTGTCCTCAACTTGGTGGCCACCCTGGGGATAAGGGACCTCCCCAGGGAGGTTGCCCCACCCAGGACTATCTCCGGCCGATATTCCCTGATGAGCTCCACCAAAGCCTGGGTATAACCCTCCACCAGAAAATCCTTCAACCCAGGAGAGTCAACCAAGTAAACCCGGTCTGCCCCCCTCTGAATCAGCTCCTCAGCCTTATCCTTTATCCTCCAGCCAAGCAGGATGGCGGATAGCTCGCACCCCTTGGCTTGAGCAAGCTTTCTGCCCTCACCCAGAAGCTCATAGCTAACTGGGTTTACCTTCCCATTCCTCTGCTCGGCAAAGACCCAAACTCCGGAGTGACCCCTTTCAGCGGGCACCAGGCTCCTTCCCCTGATCAGGATGGCATCGAACTTACAGGGGTCAACACAGGCACCACAGAGGGTGCAGCCCTCCCCGATGACGGCCAAACCCTCGACCATTTTGATGGCCCCATAGGGACAGACCTCCACACAGTCACCACACCCCACACATCTTTCTTGGATTACCTCTATGTTCATAAGCAAATGGAAATTTTGACGGCAATTTCTATCTTTCTGATGCCGCCTTATACGAGGTTGCGGTTGCCCTCCCACCAGGGGAGGGAGAACTGTGATCGAGGTCAGGAGACCTCTCCCACAAAGGGTTTTTACCGCACTTTAGTGCAGGGTAGAAGAGGATGTAGGGGCTCCGATAAGATCGGAGCCCCTACAAGGGACAGATCCCTCTCTGCCCGGACAGCTTCCCGCGTCCGAGCCGTCAGAACCCCGATTCTGAAGGCAAAAGGTGGAGGTGGTGGAATCGGAGTTCTGACACCTCCACCTTTTATTTTAAAAAATAAGGGCCTCGTCAATGGGGCCCCATTACAGCCTACCTCCTTATCGCCTCTCTTAGCTTGTGTAGAATATGATCTACCTCATCCCGGGTAAGCCTCTTGTCCTTAAAGGCCTTCTTAATGTATTTTATGGCCTCCTGGGCTTCTTTTCTCTCCACCCTTTTCTCTTTGAGGGCAACTTTAAACTCATCGAAGACGGAATCAACCCTGGCCCTGGCATAATCCGAGGGAAGGGAATGCACGATCCTCTCCTTGAGCCCTTTAACTCCGTATTCCATCATTCTCCCCCTGATGAGTATGATGGCCAAGAGGAGAACCAATACCACGCCTAAGATTGAGAACAGACAGCCCTTCTTCATGATTTCTTCTCTTTTCCAGATGGTTTCTCTGCCTCAGTTTTCTCAACTCCCTCCTTCACCAACTGGAGGAGGGAAAGAGACGCTCCATCCCCTGGGCGAGGTCCGAGCTTGATCCTCCTGGTATAACCTCCATTCCTCTCACCATATTTGAGGGCAATGTCATCAAACAGTTTAGCTACAACTGACTTCCGCGGAAGCAATCTTAGGGCCATCCGCCGAGAATGAAGATCGCCCCTCTTACCCATACTGATTAGTCTCTCTGCCAGCCTCTGGGCCTCCCTCGCCTTGGCATCGGTAGTAGTTATGCTCTCGTGAATAAAAAGGGAGGAGACCAGGTTCCTGAGCATTGCCTCCCGATGGGCGGGATTTCTGCCCAGGCTATTACCCTTCTTTCGGTGTCTCAAGGTTCCCCCCCCTCCCCCTCCATATAGGGTGAGACATCCATACCGAAGGAGAGGCCGAATTCAGCTAAGACCTTCTGTAGCTCAGAAAGGGATTTGCGTCCAAAATTTCTGTACTTAAGCATCTCTGACTCCGTCTTCTGCACCAGATCATTTAAGGTGACTATATTAGCCGCCCGCAGACAGTTGTTTGACCTCACGGATAGTTCTAACTCCTCTACCTTCATCTTGAGCAGGTTCCTTACCCGCAAGACCTCCTTATTTACCTTAGTCTCTTCCACCTCCTCGAACTTGGCGGGATGTAGGATGAAAAGCCCTACATGATCCTTCAATATCTGTGCCGCATAGCTTAAAGCCTCCCCCGGGGTGATGCTTCCATCTGTCCAGATTTGGAGAGTAAGCCTCTCGAAGTCCACCCTATGTCCCACTCTGGTGCTGTCCACCTGATAGTTAACTTTGGTTACAGGAGTAAAGATGGAATCGAGGTAGATGGTGCCAAATGGATGATTTGGCTTCTTATTCTGCTCAGCGATAACATAGCCGCGGCCAAAGCCAACCTCTATCTCACCTCTGATTTTAGCCCCGTTATTCAAGGTGGCCAGGCGGTGGTCGGGATTTAGGATGAGAAAATTCCCCCCCCCATCGATATCACCTGCCCTGAATTCTCCCCCACCTGACTTCTCAATTCCCACCACGACCGGTTTGTCCGCCAAAAACTTTATCCTTACCTCCTTCAGGTTAAGCAATATCTCCGGGACATCCTCTACCACACCGGGGATAGTGGAGTGCTCATGGGGAATCCCTTCGATCCTCACGGCGGTTATTGCCGCCCCCTGCAGGGATGAGAGAAGGACACGACGGAGGGAATTCCCTAAGGTAACTCCAAAACCTCTCTCTAAGGGTTCTATTATGAACTTGCTGTACCCTTCCGTTACAGATTCTTCTTCCACATCTAATCCTTTGGGAAGCTGAAGACTTATCCACTTCATCTAAAAGATGTTCCTCCTTATCATTTAGAATAAAGCTCCACAATTAATTTCTCGGTGATAGGCTCAGGTATCTGCTCCCTTGTGGGGTAGTCTAAAACCTCACCCTCAAGTTTGACCTTATCAACCCTGAGCCAGCTCAGTCTACCAGCCTTCTCCGAGGCCTTCAAAGAGTCATGAATTAGGGCCAGATCCCTGCTCTTCTCTCTCAATTTCACCACATCCTTTGGCTTGAGTTGGTAGGAGGGAATGTTCACTTTCCTATCGTTTACCTGGAAGTGGCCATGCCTCACCAACTGCCTGGCAAGCTTCCGGGAGGGGGCAAAGCCGAGCCTGTAGACGACATTGTCCAGCCGACACTCCAGCACTCGCAGAAGATTCTCACCGGTTATACCTTTTTTCCTCTCCGCCTTCTGGAAGTAGTTCCTAAATTGTCTCTCCATTATCCCATAGATCCTGCGCACCTTCTGCTTCTCCCTTAACTGGAGGCCATACTCAGACATCCTGCGTCGGCGAAGAACCCCATGCTGTCCGGGAAGTGATTCCTTCTTCTCCAAGGCACACTTGTCCGTATAACACCGATCGCCCTTCAGAAAGAGCTTGGTCTTCTCCCTCCGGCAGAGCTTGCAGACAGGACCCTTGTATCTGGCCATCTCTTATACCCTCCTTCTCTTTGGAGGACGACAACCATTATGAGGGACGGGGGTTACATCCCTTATCGCCGTAATATCCAGCCCGGCAGCCTGCAGGGATCTTATAGCGGCCTCCCTCCCGGATCCTGGGCCCTTGATCCTGACCTCCACACTCTTCATCCCTCTATCCATTGCCCCCTTGGCAGAGGCCGTAGCCGCCTGCCCGGCCGCAAATGGGGTGCTCTTCTTAGAACCTTTAAAACCCACCCTCCCCGCCGAGGCCCAGGACACAACCCTTCCTTGGGTATCGGTAATGGTTATTATCGTGTTGTTAAAGGTTGCCTGAATGTGAGCCACCCCTGATACCTCCACCCTCCCCTTTTTTCTTTTGGGCCTTCCTTTCGGTCTCTTATCTGCCAACTTTCACACCCCCTTATTTCCTCTTCCTCTTGGCCCCAATGGCCTTACGGGAACCTCTCCTCGTGCGGGAATTGGTTTTCGTCCTCTGGCCCCTCACGGGAAGGCTCCTCCTGTGCCTGAGCCCGCGATAAGAACCAATATCCATCAACCTCTTTATATTCATAGCCACCTCTGCTCTCCGGCTCCCCTCCACCTTGTAGTCTGACTCTATAACTGACCTCAGCTTGGAGACCTCCTCCTCGCTGAGCTTGTTCACTCTAGTATCAGGAGAGACCCCGGTTTTCTTCAATATGTTACCTGCAGAGGAGCGGCCTATGCCATAAATGTAGGTAAGGGCAATCTCTATCCTCTTGTCCTTTGGCAAATCAACGCCTGCTATCCTGGCCAAAGCTTAAGCCTCCTTTTCAACCTAACTTTTTGGGCTTGCCCCTTTGCCTCTGTTTGTGACGGGGGTTAGAACAGATAACTCTGAGCACCCCCTTCCTCCTAATTACCTTACAATGTTCGCAAAGGGGCTTTATCGAAACCTTGACTTTCATTTGTACCTATAGGTTATTCTTCCTCGGTTTAGGTCATAGGGTGAGAGTTCCACAGCCACCCTATCTCCAGGAAGTATCTTTATGTAATGCATCCTCATCTTCCCGGAGATGTGCGCCAAGACCCGGTGGCCGTTCTTCAACTCCACCCTGAAAGTGGCATTGGGAAGGGGCTCAATCACTACCCCGTCAACCTTTATCGTCTCCTGCTTAGCCACATCTGGCCTCAAGTCTTAGCTTTCCGATCATCTCCTCAAATACCGCCTCAGCGTCCCCATTCCCCTTAACATCTATCAGCATCCCCTGATTCCGGTAATAATCATGCAACTCCTTTATCTCCTTACGATAAATGGAGAGCCTCCTTCTGATGGTTTGAGGTCGATCATCCTCCCTTTGATAGAGTTTCCCCCCACATCGATCACAGATACCATCCGATTTTGGAGGGGCGGTGATCAGGTTATAGACCGCCCCACAGGCTGAACAGACCCTCCGATTAGAGAGCCTACGCAGGATAGCCTCCTGGGAAACCCCTATATCGATGACCCCATTGAGGGCCCAATTCATCTCCCTGCCAATCGAATCTAATCCCTCAGCCTGGATAAGGTTGCGCGGAAAGCCATCCAGGATGAAGCCCCCTTTACAGTCCTGCTCGCGGAGCCTTAACCTGACCAACTCCATCATAATCTCATCAGGAACAAGTTCCCCCTTCTCCCAAAAGCTCTTGGTCCTCTTTCCCCAAGGGGAGCCCTCCCTCACTGCCGATCTCAATATCTTCCCCGTGGAGATGTGTGGTATCCCATATCTCTGGCTCAGCCTCCCTGCCTCAACCCCCTTTCCTGCCCCCGGCGGTCCCAAGATCACCAACCTCATCTCCTCCCCTTTATCCTCCCCTTCTTCATAAATCCATCATAATGCCTCATTAGCAGATGGGATTCTACCTGTTTCAGGGTATCCAAGGCCACCCCAACGATGATCAGAACGGAGGTCCCCCCAAAGAAGAAGGAGACATCCATTGACTGCATCAGAAAAAAGGGAAGGATGGCGATCACCGCAAAGGAGAGAGCCCCAGGCAGGGTGATGCGGGTGAGTATCCTGTCTATATAGTCTGCCGTCCTCTTCCCTGGTCTCACTCCAGGGATGAAACCGCCGTATCTCTTCATATTGTCAGCCAATTCCACCGGATTGAAGACGATAGCCGTGTAGAAGTAAGCGAAAAATACTATCAAGATGGCATAGACGATGGAGTAAACAGCAGCACCAGGTGTAAACCAATTAGCAATTCCATTTAATAACTCGCTCTTAGGGAGAAAAGTGGTGACGGTTCGAGGGGCAAACATAAGGGACTGGGCAAAGATGATGGGGATTATCCCGGCAGCATTCATATTTAGGGGGATGTGGGTGGACTGCCCACCGTAGATTTTCCTCCCCACCACCCTCTTGGCATACTGAACCGGGATCCTCCTCTGAGCCTGGGTAATAATGACAACAAAGGCAATAACCGCCACCATAATGACCAAGATCATCAAACCCTGAAAGGGAGAACGGGTTCCAGCGGCCAACTGTCTGCCCTCGTTCAATACCGACCCCGGAAGCCTGGCCAATATCCCCACATAGATGATTAACGAAATCCCATTGCCAATCCCCTTCTCAGTCATCTGCTCCCCAAGCCACATAAGAAAGATGACCCCTGTGGTCATGGTGAGCATAGTCAAAAGTCTAAAACCAATCCCCGGGTGGACCACAGCAGATCTCCCCTCCCACTGCAGGCTCTCTAGGAATATGCTCGCCCCATAGGACTGAAGGAGACAGATGAGCACGGTCCCATACCGAGTATACTGGGTTATCTTTCTTCTCCCCTCTTCCCCCTCCTTGTGCAACTTCTGAAAGTAGGGGATGACAGCTCCCAGAAGCTGCATAATGATGGAAGAGGTGATGTAGGGCATTATCCCCAGGCCAAAGACGGCAGCGTTCTTAAAGGCTCCCCCGGCAAAAATGTCATAGAGGCCAAAGAGGGTTCCCTGGGCCTGGGCAAAGAAGCTCTTTAAAACCCCTATATCTATACCCGGAGTGGGAACATGGCAGCCAATTCTGTAGACAACAAGAAGGCTTATAGTAAAGAGGATTCTCTTCCTTAATTCGGGGATTTTGAATGTGTTTTGAAATGTCTGAAACATCTCAGATAACCTCCGCCTTCCCCCCACTGGCCTCTATCTTCGCCTTGGCCGATCTGCTAAATACCTGAGCCCTGATAGTCAAGGCCTTCTCCACCTGCCCATCACCCAATATCTTCACCGGGAGATTCAGTCTCTTTATCAGGCCATCTCTTTTCAAGAGAGCAGGATCAACAACCTGGGAATCACCGTATCTACCCAGTTGCTTGAGGTTTACTAACTGGTAAGAGGTGCGAAAATGGTGCATCATCACTGATTTCTTCCCCCTCTTCATCCCCCTCTTAGGCACCCTCCTCTCCAAAGGCATCTGCCCTCCCTCAAACCAGGCCCTTGACTTTGAGCCAGATCTTGATTTCTGTCCATTCTGCCCTCGGCCGCAGGTCTTCCCCAGGCCTGAGCCAGGACCCCTTCCCACCCTTTTTCTTTTACTCTTTGCCCCTGAGGGCGGTTTAATCGGAATCATCCCCCAGCTCCTCGACTTCCACTAAATGGCTTACCTTCCTAATCATCCCCCTTATCTGAGGGGTATCCAGATGGGTAACCGAGTGGTTTAACCTTCTTATCCCCAAGGCCTCAATAGTCAGCTTCTGTTTGTGAAGGTACCCGATGGCACTCTTCCTCTGGGTTATCCTCAATCTTCTAACCATACGATCTCCTAAGAAAAAAATGACGGTTCACCACGGAATCTCACGGAATGGATCATCATCAATGGTCAATTAGCAATTAGCAAGTCAAAATGAGATAAAGCCAGAAAATCCTGAGGTGCGTGCCATTTTTCATTGATAATTGATAATTGTTCATTGACCATTTCTTAGTCTGTCAGTGGTGAGAATTACGAGAAAAGCTCCTTAAGACTCATCCCCCTCAGATTAGCCACCATCCTAGCATCCCTTAGCCGCAAAAGACCATTCATAGTGGCCTTGACCACATTATGGGGGTTAGGGGAACCCAAGGACTTGGTAAGCACATTCTCTACCCCGGCCACCTCCAATACCGCCCTCACCGGCCCACCAGCTATAACCCCTGTCCCTGGGGTCGCCGGCTTCATCAGCACCCTACCTGCCCCAAACCTGCCCAGGATCTCATGTGGTATGGTCCCATGGATGAGAGGTATCTTAATCATAGCCTTGCGGGCAGCCTCTGTGGCCTTCTTAATAGCAGCGGAGACCTCATTGGCCTTACCCAACCCAACCCCCACATTTCCCTGGCCATCGCCTACAGCCATCAGCGCATTAAAACCAAACCTCCTCCCCCCCTTAACCACCTTGGCCACCCGATTCAAGTAGATGAGTTTCTCCTCAAGTTCAATGCCTCCTTCCTCTTCCCTCTTACCCTTCAACTTCTTCTCCCTTCCTAAAATTTCAGTCCCCCTTTCCTTGCTCCCTCAGCGAGGGCCCTTACCCTCCCATGGTATTTATAGCCACCACGGTCAAAGACCACCTTTTCTATCCCCTTCTCCTTCAGTAGTTGGGCTAAAACCTGACCTAAGAGCTTCGCCTTCGCCGTCTTCCCAGATAATTCCTTGACTTTGCGGGAAAGCTCGGGAGAAATGGTGGAAAGGGAAAGTATGGTTCTCTGCGCCTGGTCGTCAATGGCCTGGGCATAAATCTGACGGAGGCTACGATGTACGCTCAACCTGGGGCGCTGAGGTGTGCCCAGAACCCTCTTCCTTACCCTTTTCTTCCTCCTCTCCCAAGAGAGGACCTTCTCCTTGTTCTTATCTGTTACTCCCATAGTCCTTAAGCCGCTGTCTTACCGGTTTTCCGCCGTACCCTTTCACCCTTGTATCTGATCCCCTTGCCCTTATAGGGATCAGGGGGCTGAAGTGATCTGAGTTTGGCGGCAACCTGACCGACAAGCTCCTTGTCTATGCCCTTAACGGTGATCGTCTCCACCACATCCTCCCGGCCAGCTCTGGCCATCATCTTCGGCTCCAAGTTTATCCCCTCTGGGGGTTCAAAGATGATAGGATGGCAGTAACCCAACTGAAAGCTGAGCTTACGACCAATGAGATCGGCTTTATAGCCCACTCCTATAATCTCTAAGACCTTTTCAAACCCCTGGAATACTCCCACCACCATATTCGCCACCAGACTTCTGGTCAGACCATGAAGTGAGCGGTAAAACTTATCATCAGAAGGACGTTTGATAGAGAGCTTACCATCCTTCTCCTCTACCTGGAACCCAGAATGGATACTCCGTTCCAATATTCCCAGAGGGCCCTTTACCTTCAACCTATCCCCCGTTATCTCCACTTTCACCCCCTGTGGAAGGGGTATAGGGGCTTTACCGACCCTGGACAATCTTCCCTCCTACCATATATAACAGAGGACCTCTCCCCCCACCCCCTCTTTTCTGCATACCTTATCCTGTAAAATCCCCTTAGAGGTGGAGAGGATTGCTGTCCCTAAGCCATTCTGTACCCGAGGGATCCTATCCTTTCTTACATAGATCCTCAACCCGGGTCTGCTCACTCTCTTCAGGCCAGAGATAACTGGGTGGCCATCGGGGGTATACTTGAGGTAGACCCTCAGCTTCCTCCGTCCCTCCTCCTCCAGTCGCTTATAGTCGGCTATATACTTCTCCTTCAAGAGGATCTGGGCCAGCTCCTCCTTGATACCTGATAAAGGGATCTCCACCGCAGTCAGCCTGGCCTGGAGACCATTCCTAATTCGGGTCAACATATCTGCTATAGGATCTGTCATAGTCATAACTTATACCTCTACCAACTTGCCTTAGTCACACCAGGAATCTCCCCCCGCAAAGCCAACTCTCGGAAACATATCCTACAGAGGCCAAATCTCCTCATATAGGCCCGGGGACGGCCACAACGGGGACACCTGTTATATCTCCTCACCCCAAACTTGGGTTCTCTCTTTGCCTTAACTTTTAAGGATTTCTTGGCCAAACACTCTCCTTTCGTAACTGTTTACCACGGAATCTCACGGGAAAAAGCAATTAAGAATTGAGAATTATAAATGAAACTTATGCCAGCTATTTCTGATCCCTGAAGGCTGATTCCTGTTTTTCTGTGTTAGTCCGTGGTTATCGGTGGTGAACTATTGTTTCCTTTCTATCTCCTGAAGGGCATACCCAGCGCCCCCAGAAGCTCCAAGGCCTCCTCATCCGTTCTGGCGGTGGTGGCGATGGTAATATCCATTCCCCTCAGTTTCTCCACCTTATCGTAGTTTATCTCCGGGAATATAACCTGTTCCTTTATCCCCAAGGTATAATTCCCCCTCCCATCAAAGGACTTTACAAGAAGCCCTCTAAAGTCCCTTATCCTGGGTATAGCCACATTCACCAACCTATCCCAAAACTCATACATCCTCTCTCCCCGCAGGGTTACCTTGCACCCAATGGCCATTCCCGCCCTTAGCCTGAAGTTCGAGATGGACTTCTTGGCCCTGGTGATCACCGGCCTCTGTCCGGCAATCAGGGTTAGATCATCCACCGCCGCATCCAAGAGCTTAGGGTTCTGAATGGCATCCCCTACCCCCATATTTATCACGATCTTATCCAGCCTGGGAGCCTCCCAGGGATTTTTGTAGCCAAACTTCTTGCTTAAAAGGGGAATTACCTCTTTCCTATAATACTCCTTTAACCTAGCCATCTTAACCCAAAAGCTCCCCACACCGTTTACAGTACCGACCCTTGCTTCCATCGGGAAGAACTCTCAGGCCCACCTTTACCCCCCGTGCACAGTTGGCACACCAGACCATTACATTTGATGCGCTGATCGGGGCCTCCTTTTGTAAGATTCCCCCCTTTTGTCTGGTTTGGGTTGGCTTGGTGTGTCGCTTGACGAAGTTTACCCCCTCTACTATCAGGGTCTGCTTCTTAAGGAAGACCTTTAGTACCTTGCCGGTCTTGCTTTTATACTCACCCTCGGTGACTACCACCATATCGTTTTTCTTGACCTTCATATAACCTCAGGGGCTAAAGATACGATTTTCATAAATTCTTTTTCCCTCAACTCCCGGGCTACTGGACCAAATATCCTGGTTCCCTTCGGTTCCCTTTGATCATCGATTAAGACGGCGGCATTATCCCCAAACCTGATATAAGAACCATCATCCCTTCTCAGCTCCTTCTTTGTCCTCACTACCACCGCCTTTACCACATCTCCCTTCTTAATCGGGCTACCAGGTAGGGCGCTCTTCACGGAAACCACAATTATATCACCAATGGAGCCAAACCTGCGGCGTGAACCTCCCAAAATCCGTAGACATTGAATCATTCTGGCCCCGGAATTGTCGGCCACATTAAGTCTAGTGTACTCCTGTATCATCTACCTCCAAAATCTTCTTCTTCAAGATTTCCACAACCCTCCACCTCTTCTCCTTACTCAGCGGCCTGGTCTCCATAACCGTTACCAAATCTCCCACCTGGCATAAGTTTCCCTCATCATGGACTTTAAATCTTGAGGTCTTCTTTATCGTCTTGCCATAAAGGGGATGCTTAAACAATCTCTCCACGGCCACCACTACCGTTTTATCCATTCCATTCTTTACCACCCTGCCCACCTTTACTTTCCTTCGTCCTCGGCTACCCTCTGACATCGCTCTTCTCCTTGCTGGCCAATGCCCGTATGCCCAAATAATCCTCCCGCAGAATGGTTCTCACCCTGGCCAAATCCTTTCTGGCCACTTTGAGCTTCAGTGGATTCTCCAGTTTCCCCATGGAATTCTGGATTCTCAGGTTAAAGATCTCCTCCTCCAGATCCCTCTCCCACTGGAGGACCTCATCCCTGGTTAGCTCCCGAATCTTCTCTGGTTTCATAGAACTCCCTCTTGAGTGAGAAGCCTGGTCTTAATGGGAAGCTTCTGGGAGGCCAAAAGTAGGGCCTCCTTGGCCAGGTTTCTGGGGACCCCTCCCAGTTCGAAGAGAATTCTCCCCGGCTTAACTACTGCCACCCAGTATTCCGGTGAACCTTTCCCTTTACCCATTCTGGTTTCCGCAGGCTTAACGGTAACGGGCTTATCGGGGAAGATCCTTGTCCAAACTCTTCCCCCTCTCTTTACCTTCCTGGTCATTGCCACCCTGGCTGCCTCTATCTGTCGATTGGTTATCCAGGCAGGTTCCAAGGCCTGAATGCCATACTCGCCGAAACTTATCTCTGATCCCCTGTAGGACTTGCCCTTCATCCGGCCTCTCTGCTGTTTTCTAAATTTAACCCTTTTGGGCATTAACATGAACTTAGCTCCCTTCGGTCGGATTTTTCTGACAGGATAACAGGATTTACAGGATTTTTATTTATCCTGTTTATCCTGTCTAAAATCGGAATTTCTTACAAATTCCGCAATGTCCTGTTACCTCCTTAGCCTATGAAGCGGGTAAAACCGCCTTCTGAGGCAAGATCTCCCCCTTGCAAATCCAGACTTTAACGCCTATACAACCGTAAGTGGTATGGGCAGTGGCCTCACCGTAGTCAATATCCGCCCTCAGAGTATGCAAGGGGATTCTTCCCTCCTTATACTCTTCCTTCCGAGACATCTCCGCCCCACCTATTCGCCCTTTACAGGCTATCCTAAATCCCGCAGCTCCCAATCTCATCGCTGAGGCTACAGCCTTTTTCATCGCCCGCCGGAAGAATACCCTTCCCTCTAATTGACGGGCTATATTCTCGGAAACGAGTTGAGCATCCAACTCCGGTCGTTTGATCTCCAGTATGTTAAGCATTATCTCCCTTTTAGCCAAATGCTGTAGTTCCCCTTTCAACTTCTCTACCTCCACCCCCTTCCGGCCAATTACCACCCCTGGCCGGGCGGTGTGTAGATTTATGGTAATCCTCTTAGGGGTTCTGGTAATCTCCACCGTGGAGACCTCAGCATTTTTCAACCTGTTCTTTATATATGCTCTGATCATCAGATCCTCTTGCAGAAGTCGAGGGAAATCATTCTTGGCAAACCATTTTGACTGCCAGCTCTTGATAACCTTCAACCTGAACCCTACGGGATGAGTTTTCTGTCCCAAATATCCCTCCTTTTAGTTAATCCTTGGTATCGGAGACCACTACCGTGATATGGCTCGTCCTCCTCCTTATCCGCACCACCCTCCCCATTGTCTGGGGGCGAAACCTCTTCATAGTTGGCCCCTCATCAACCACGGCCTTTTTGATAAACAGATCCTCCACCTGCAACTTTGAACTTCCCTCTAAGTTGATGGCATTGGCCACGGCAGACTTTATCACCTTCTCCAAAAACCTGGAGGCCCGTCTGGGGGTAAACTGTAATATCTGCAGGGCGGAGTCAACATTCTTCCCCCTCACCAGGTTCACATACCTGCGGAGCTTATAGGGGGAGATCCTCTGATATTTTGCTACTGCGATTGCTTCCATCACTTAGGAACGGTTGATCGTTCCGTTGTCCTCCCGCTATGCCCCCGGAAGATACGAGTAGGGGCGAACTCACCTAATTTGTGACCGACCAAATTCTCTGAGATGTATACAGGCATAAACTTGTTGCCATTGTGAATGGCCAAGGTATGGCCTATAAATTCTGGAGTTATCGTTGAGCGCCGCGACCAGGTCTTGATTACCTTCTTCTGCCCGGTCTCATTTAGAAGTTTGATTTTCTTCAAAAGTTTAGCATCAACCCAAGGACCTTTCTTTACCGATCTGGGCATTTTTTAACCTCTCCTCCTTACGATTAACTTATCTGAGGCCTTCCTCCTCCTGGTCTTGTATCCCTTAGTGGGCACACCCCAGGGAGTAGTAGGATGCCTCCCTCCAGAGCTTTTCCCCTCACCTCCACCCATAGGGTGATCAACGGGATTCATGGCCACTCCTCTAACCTTTG
This sequence comes from Candidatus Zixiibacteriota bacterium, assembly GCA_030670005.1. Taxonomy (GTDB): domain Bacteria; phylum SM23-81; class DAOVCL01; order DAOVCL01; family DAOVCL01; genus DAOVCL01. Next base: position 20,183 of record DAOVCL010000006.1, read on the forward strand.
GCCTGCGGCCCAACCAACGGCTCTTCCCCGCCGTGCCAAAGGACACCTTCTCGTGATCTGGATTCCCTACCGTTCCAATGGTAGCACCACACTGAGAGGGGAAATTCCTTACTTCCCCAGAGGGAAGCCTCAACTGCACCCATCTGCCCTCCTTGGCCACCACCTGGGCTCCTGAGCCTGCCCCCCTGATCAACTGCCCCCCTTTCCCTGGTTTGAGTTCCACATTGTGCACTATGGTACCCAGAGGAATCCTCTTCAAGGGGAGGAAGTTCCCTACCCGAATCTCGGCCTCTGGCCCGGAACTGACCCTCTCACCCACCTTCAGTCCCAAGGGGGCAATTATATACCTCTTCTCCCCATCTGCATAATTTAACAGGGCAATCCTGGCCGAACGGTTGGGGTCATACTCAATGGAAGCCACCTTGGCTGGTATCCCGAACTTATCCCTCCTAAAGTCAACTACCCGGTAGCGTCTCTTGTGGCCTCCCCCTCGGTGACGAATGGTCATTCTCCCCTTGTTGTTCCTACCACCGCTCTTCTTCAGGGGTCTGAGAAGTGACCTCTCCGGCTGGGACTTGGTCAGCTCCTCAAAGCCAGAGGCGGTCTTAAATCTCATCCCCGGGGTGATTGGATTTAACTTCTTAATAGCCATAATTCCATTCTTATTTTAAACGTTTTGGAACACGAATCCCACAAATGGACGAATGTAGTGAAGCTTTCGTCTTTCATCTCTCGTCTTTCAATCCCTGAATTCTTTTTATCTCTTCGTGCAGATTCGTTTATTCGAGGCATTCGTGTTCGACTATTTCCCATAGGTGATTTAGCGGCCTTTAAGTTCCCTCAAAGATGCCGATCGTATCTCCCTCTTTGAGCTTGACCACGGCCTTCTTCCAATTTGGTCGTCTGCCCTCAAATCTCCCCATCCTCTTCGGCTTCCCCTTCATCACCATAGTCTTCACATCCAGGACATTCACCCGAAAGAGCTTCTCTACGGCCCACTTCACCTCTACTTTGTTGGCTCTCCTATCGACCACAAAGGCATATTGATTGCTTGCTTCCTTGAGATTGTTGCTCTTCTCCGTGATATAAGGCCTTCTTATAATAGTTCTGGGATCCCTCACCTCAAAACCTCCTTAAGGGCCACCACGGCCTCCTGGGTCAGGATGAGGAAATCTGAATTTAGCACCTCATAGGCGTTGGTATCCCTGGCCCTCTTCAATTTCAGGCCTGGGAGATTGGAAGTGGAGTAAATGAGGTTGCGGTCAGCGGAGACCACCAGAAGAAGGCATCTCTTCCCCTTCAACCCCAATTTCCCGAGCAGAGAGGCAAAGACCTTTGTCTTTGGTGATTCCACTTTGATCTCCTCCAATCCTAAGACCGCATCTCTCTGAGCCAAGGAGGAGAGGGCAGATTTAAGGGCTAACCTCTTTACCTTCTTGGGAATCTCCCTATGCCTGGGGTGGGGAGATGGGCCAAAGACCCTTCCTCCACCAACCCAAAGGGGGGAATTGGAGCTTCCGGCTCTTGCCCTCCCAGTACCCTTCTGTCTCCAAGGCTTGGCTCCTCCACCCTTCAACTGGGAACGGCCTTTGGTCGCCGAGGTGCCCTGGCCCTGATTATAGGAGTAGGCCTTCAAATAAGCATACAGGGCGCCCTGGTTTGGCTTGATCTCAAAGACCTCTTGGGGAAGTTTCATCTTTCCCACCTCTTCCCCCCCTAAAGAGTAGCTCGGAATCTCCTTCATTATTGAACCTTCCTTACAATCAGATAGCCCTGGGGCGGTCCCGGAAGAGGGCCCTTTATGGCCAACAGATTCCTCCCCGGGTCGATCTTGACCAACACTGAGTTGCGCACCGTTACCCTCCTGCCGCCAACCCTCCCAGCCATCTTTGTCCCCTTGAAGACCCTGGATGGACTAGAAGATGCACCGATAGAGCCCGGCGCCCGGTGACGGTCTGACTGTCCGTGGGTCTTTGGTCCTCCCTTAAAGCCATATCTTTTCACCACTCCCGTGAACCCCTTCCCCTTAGATATCCCCACCACATCCACGGTATCCCCTGGGGAGAAAATATCCGCCTTTATCTCCGTTCCAACCTTCATATCCTCCCCCCAGTTCCTAAATTCCCTCAATACCCGGTAAGGAGCCACCCCCACTCCTCTGAAGTGGCCTAAAAGTGGCTTATTTACCCTCTTCTCCTTGACGGGTTCGAAGCCCAGTTGGAGGGCATCATAGCCATCCCTCTCAGGGGTCTTTACCTGCACCACCCTGCACGGGCCAGCCTCCACCAAAGTCACCGGTAGGGACTTCCCATCCTCCCCGAAGATAGTGATCATCCCCAGTTTTTTGCCAATTATACCCTTCATCACTCAGACTCTTATCTCCACATCCACCCCGGCAGGGAGGTCTAATCTCATCAGGGAATCGACTGTTTGAGGAGTAGTATCCTCTATATCTATCAACCTCTTATGGATCCTGGTCTCAAACTGCTCTCGGGATTTCTTGTCCACATGGGGGGAACGTAAAACCGTATAGACAGACCTCTTGGTAGGTAGGGGAATGGGCCCTAACACCTTGGCCCCTGTCCCCTTAGCTGCCCTGACGATCTCCCCTGTCGAGCGGTCAAGCATCACATGATCATACGCCTTTAACCTAATCCTTATCCTCTGGCCTGGCACCTCTCCACTCCTATTTTATGACCTCAGCTACAACTCCTGCCCCTACCGTCCTTCCACCCTCCCTGATGGCAAACCGCAGCTCCTTCTCCATCGCTATCGGCGTGATTAACTCTCCCTCTATCGTTACATTGTCCCCGGGCATCACCATCTCCACCCCCTCCGGTAACTTCACTACCCCGGTCACATCTGTAGTGCGAAAGTAAAACTGGGGCCTATACCCACTGAAAAACGGCGTGTGCCTCCCTCCCTCCTCCTTAGTCAATACATATACCTCCCCCTTAAAC
>DAOVCL010000027.1 GCA_030670005.1 Candidatus Zixiibacteriota bacterium
CTCAACTATACCTTTTGAAGCCTCTTTCACGATCTCCGAAGCTTCTATTTTGGCTATTTCGGCAGCATCAATTACACCTTTCATCGCGTCTCCGGCGGTGTCTTTAACTGCTTCTCGGGTAAGCTCGGTTTTCTCCAATGCGTCCTTGACGGCATCTCTTGTAATCTCACCCACTTTCAGTTTCAGATCCCTGCCCTCCTCCGCTGCCTTTACCAAAGCCTCTCTTACAGTTTGGGTCACTTTGCTTTCTTCTTTCACGATCTGCCTCCTTGAAATTTTAGTTTACTTTCTTTTTCTGTCAATACTATCACTATACTTAATTCAATACAATCATAAACACCATCTCCTTTCAGTGGATTAAACTTCTTATTAGACCATAAATAGGGGATATACCTAAAGTTATAGTTTTTTTATTCTCCTATTTACCTGAACTCAAATCTTATTCCCAACCTCCCCAGATCCTCCACTCTTCCACCGCAATGATCAACATCATTGAGATGAAGGTATTGAGCAAAGCCAACGATGCCTCCATTGCCCTCTCTTAGTCTGATACCAGCTTCAATAGCCCCATCGAAAAAACCACTCCTCTCTGAAAGGGAGCCATCAGTAGAGACGGCCCGGAGGTTGGCGGAAAAATGCGGCAACAACCCCTTCTTTAAAGGATGGAAGGCAAATCCTACTATTACCTCTCGGTTATAATCTACATCGGATCTCCTGATCATCTCACCCAGTGTGACCTTTCCTCTTAATAAGGCTATATCTTTAACCTTTCCCTCCCTTACGAATCTGACCGCCAGGGTATTCCACCTCTCTGTGAAGCCGTCAAAACGATCCTGGTCGTGCTTGCAATGATGGTTAAGGGCAATCCCAAGCTCACCCCCTCCCACTTCCCTCTTCAACCCAGGCTCAATTGTGTAATGGACCTTTTGTGGATTAAAGTAGGATATATTCTTGCTTTTTTCAATGATCGTCTCTATATCTCCAAAAAGGTAAAGGGAGATCCCCTTACACCTTGCCAGGTCAAACTTAACTTTCGTCCCCCCATTCCAATTGAGGTCTCTGTCATTGGATAGATATTTGGCCCAATAGACGGTGGTCTTAGAGTTCAGAAACAACTCTATCCCTTTGTTGCTGGCTCCGATTTGAGAAAAACCTGGGGGGGATAAACCCAAGCTGCAGATGAGGGCCAATAACAGGACAGGGAAAATGGGTACTCTCTTTTCTGGCTTCATAACTCTGCTCATAGAACATAGAGGATAAGGGCAAAAACCCCGAAAGATAGGGTAACAAAGCCGAGGAGGCGAAAAGCGTCTCTATTTGCCGTCTCTGCTCCAAAAAGCCTCATTGCCTGATCAGGGAAGAAGATCATAAGTACCCCACATAGCAGACAGCCAAAACTCCCCAAGGTTTGAATTGTATAGCAAATATTGCCCATTTCCAAGGGTTAAGGCAAGAGAACCCTCTCCACTTCTACCCTGAGGAGAATCGGCTTATATCTGACAGGAGATCCCTTGTCGCCCGTTCCCCTGCACAGATAGCCTCCTTTGCCCGATAATATTCCATGGGCTTCAAGAACCCTACCTCTGGACTTATCAGCACATTAGGGGGATTATCCTTTAACCTGGCAGCGAGAATCTCATTTTCCATAATGGAGACCGTCTGGAAGATGACATTGAAGATGCTGGGAGAAGGTGGTTTTTTATCTGATCCCTCTCGAGCAAAGATGTCACTAATTCGGGCAACTATCTGGGTCTGTTTGGCTTTAGATTGAATGTATTTTGCTATCCGACTGTTCACGATCCTGGAGTTTACCTTGCCCAATGAGGATCCCTCCTTGGCTTCGCCTCCTATGCCCATCCTCTGGGCATTCCTCTCCACAGAGACCATAACATTGACGGCCATTACCGCTTCAGCCCCCATCTCTCTGACTACTGATATGGGAACAGGATTGACAAGTCCGCCATCCACTAAGAACCTCTCTCCAAGCCTCACCGGAGTGAATATCCCAGGAACGGATATGCTCGCCCTTACTGCCTCGGCAACAGAACCCCTGTCAATGACCATCTCTTCCCCTGTATTGATATCTGTGGCTACGGCAGCAAAAGGGATCTTCAGCTCCTCTATATTGGCATCGCCCACAAAAGATTTGATAAACTCCCTCACCCTCCCTCCCTCAATTAGACCAGACCTGGCTATGGTGGGGGCAAGCATAAGCGCTGTCTGCTTTAGATCCATATTCAGAGCTATCTCCTCCAATCTCTCTGTCTCCACACCTGCCGCATAGACGGCCCCGATCAGAGCTCCCATGCTGGCTCCAGCCACACAGTCAATGGGAATGCCATTTTCTTCTATGACCTTAAGAACCCCGATGTGGGCCAAACCCCTGGGTCCACCACCACCCAGGGCCAAGCCAATTTTGGGCCTCTTCGCTTCCATTTTAGCTATTCTCCTGAAACGACAACTTCATATCGTGGTTCATTCCATTCGACGCTTTTTATAAACTTAGCTACCTTTGGCGGGACTTTTCTGACAGGGTTGCATGATTTTTATTTATCCTGTTTATCCTGTCAATCCTGTCTAAAAATGGAAATCCCGATATTATCAGGTTAGCAAATTTGCTTATGAATGAATAGATCGGCCTATATCTCCATCTCGTAGATACGGTATTTCTTGCAGAGCCTTCCTCCCACAGCGGTGTCAAAGCTGTTGATTAAGTCGTTATCCTCCAAGTTCCAGGAGAGCTCACACCAACGGTAACCAAGCCTTGTGGCTACCTTCTCCGCCTCGTGATAAAGAACCAGGCTTACCCCCTTACCTCGATACTCCCTTTTTATGCCAAAGACCAGAGCCCTCAAACCATCTATTTTTCTCCGATAGTAGAGGAACTTAATCATCCCCCAGGGAACCAATTTTCCATTGAGCCTCTTTAAAACCTGATTGTAGTCGGGAATAGTCACACTCACCCCGATCGGTTCCCCTCTTACCTCGGCAAAGAGAACCAACTTTGGGACGGCGATGGGCTTAAGCCTTTTGGCCATAAGATCCATCTCCTCATCGGTCATCGGGACAAATCCCCAGTTTCTCTCCCAGGCGGAGTTGTAGATCTCCTTTATCAGCTCTACTTCCCCCTTTAGATGTCTCATATCCAGAGGCCGCACAACTAGCTCCTCTCTTCTCTTCATCCTCTCCACCAACCCCTCAATCCTTTCCGGGATGCCATCCTTGATCTCCTTCAAGAAGGCATAAAGGTCCTTGGCCTTATGAAAGCCATAGGTCTCCATAAATTCAAGGTAATATGGGGGATTGTAGGGCATCATAATGACCGGTGGACTATCGAAACCCTCCAAGAGGAAGGCACACTCATCGTTCATACTCGGGTTCATCGGCCCCCTTAGCAGGTTCATGTCCTTCCCCTGACACCAGACCCGCGCCCTATCCAGAAGGGCTTTGGCCACAGAGTAGTCAGGGATTACCTCAAAAAAGCCAAAGAAACCCGTCTTCTCCTGATGAAACTGGTTGTGGTTATGATCAATAATGGCCACTATCCTCCCCAAAGTCTGGTCATCCCTACGGGCTAAGAAGAGTTCTACCTCTGCATGTTTAAGGAATGGATTTTTCTCAAAATAAAATGTTGACTTAACCTCCCTCAGAAGGGGAGGAACCCAGTTGGGATCATCCTTATAGATTTTCCAAGGCAACTTGAGAAAATCCTTAAAGTCCCTCCTTGATTCCACCCTTTGAACCGAAACAACCCCCTTCATCTTCTCTCCAATCCCCTGAGAAGCACCCTCAGGAGAGCTTCTAAGTTATCCTCCGTCCAAATCCCCTCCCCTAAGACCAGTGAGTATTCCACCCCCCTCAGGGAGGAGACTATAGCCAGGGCAGTCAGGGGAAGATTCTCCACCGTGAAGATGGCTTTGCGAACACCCTCTTCCAGAATGGATTTGACTATCTTCAGCTCCTCCTCAAAGCTCTCTCTCCTGGCCTTTTCAATGACAGAGTATCTTTCTAAGTATTTATCCCGCAAGGAACCATAATAGTTGGACAACTGGACCAAATACTTTAGCTTAGTAAGCAAAAAGGCTTTGAGCTTCCCCTGGGGGGAGTCCTCCTTGCTTATGGCCTCCCATACCTTCTTTTTCAGGAACTCCCTCTCCTCCTCGATCACCTCAGCAAATATCCTCTCCTTGCTCTCGAAGTAGTGGTAGATAGTCCCCTTGCCGATGCGGGCAAATCTGGCGATCTCCTCTACAGTGGTCTTCTTCAAGCCGAACCTGGCGAAGAGATCCCGGGAGACCTTAAGGATAAGCTCCTTTTTATTTGTTTGCAGATCCATTGGTAAATTCGACCAATTTGGTTTTATGGTCAATTTAAGGGAAAAAAGAAAGATGTCAACCTATTTTTTGACTGAATGACTAAACCCCGCAAGGTTACCAACTTGGAAAGCTACTTCAGGAAGTCATCAGAAATTATCCCGGATTATGAGTTAAGAAACCAGGAGATTATCACAAGATATTCAAAATAAGGAAGGTGAAAGCCCACATCCTTGAAGATCCTTATATAATCTGTGGTTAATGTATATTTTGGGATTATGATTAGGTGGTAAGGGACCAAATCCCATTTTTTGCCCCCCTTCTGCTGTCTCCAACTTCACATGGCTTTCATTATCTCTTCCTCTTTGTGCAACCTATTCCAGCACTCTATATTGTTGACGTATCCTGGATCGGGGGCGGTAATATCCCCGAAGTAGTTATAAGCCCTCGCCCTACATCCGCCACAGGAATCTCTGAACTTACACACTTTACAGTTAAGCCTCAATTTCGACCTATCTCTCAAGGTCTTAAATATCTCTTCCAGGAACTTTTTATTTTTCGCCCCTTCGTCCATCGAATCTCCTTCCCAGTTAAAGGAGGTTAACCTACCTCTTAAGAGGTTTGCCTGTCAGGGACTCTAAGGCTTTTCTCTCTCTCTCCCACGAGGATTTTAAAACCTCGGAAACTAAATCCAAGATCTCGAATACCCTCTTATCTGCTACCCCACAATAGACATTAAGGCCCTCCCTGCGGGAAACCACTAAACCGGCATCCCTCAAAATAGCCAGATGCCTGGAGACCACAGACTGGTCGAGGTTCAACCTGGAGACTAATTCACATACCCTCTTCTCCCCTTCCTGCAAGAGCTTTAATATCTCTATCCTGCTTGCAGAGGCTAAAGCCGAGAGGAGGCTTCTCCGGGGATCATGGGCTCCTGAAAGTAGCCTTTCTTTAAGGGTTTTCTTTATTCTTTTAGCCATTATGTTTATATGCTTAATTGTGCATTTAGAAATATAAGGATAATTTTGTCCCTTGTCAAGGCTTTTTTCAGAAAACTACAAAAATCCTTGTGGATCTGAATTATCCATATGCCACAAAGGCACCAAGCCCCAAAGCCCTGATCAAATATGGATTAAGCAAACGTTCACAGATTAATGCAGGGAAACTCAGTTTAATAGACGAATGTTTTGTGTTTAATCTTCTTAGTGATCCTTCGACTTCGCTCAGGACATGCTTAGTGGCTTCGTGGCTAAATTTTATGAATAGATTGGGGAGAATGCCTCCGAAATATAAAAAAGTTGACTTTTTACGGATTGATGTTTATTTTCCCTATAGGAGGAGAGATCAAATGGGAATTCTGCAGGTAAAGGTATATCCGGCACAAGTGCTCAGGGAGAGGGCGCAGGAGGTGAAAAATATCGGTGAGGATACAAAGTCCCTTATAGAGAATATGGCCCAAACTATGTATGCCTATAAGGGAATTGGGCTGGCTGCCCCCCAGGTTGATGTCTCAGAGAGGGTGATTACCTTCGATGTAGGAGAGGGCCTAATCAGCCTGATAAACCCCTTCATCCTGGAAGAAGAAGGAGAGGAGGCCTTCGAAGAGGGTTGCCTCAGTCTTCCTGGCATAAGAACAGATGTGAAAAGGGCTCGGAAGATATTGGTAAAGGGGGTAGAGTTTGATGGGAAGGAAAGGGAATTGGAGGTAGGAGGACTTCTGGCACGAACCATCCTGCATGAGGTTGATCACCTTGATGGTGTTTTGATTATAGACAGGGTCTCCGCCATTCGCCGTCGGCTCTTAGAGGGAAAGATAAGGAAGCTCCGTAAAAGGGGAGAGTGGGGAGAATGAGGGAGGCTATGCTCTATGAGAAGTTGGAAGGGGGGAAAGCGAGGTGCAACCTCTGTTCACACCATTGTCTCATCGGACCATCTCAGAAGGGGATATGTGGGGTGAGGGAGAACAGGGGGGGGACCCTCTACTCCCTGGTCTATGAGAAGGCCATCTCCTGGAATGTGGATCCGATAGAAAAGAAACCCCTCTTTCACCTATTCCCTGGTTCCCGCTCCCTCTCCTTAGCCACCGTAGGTTGCAACTTCAGATGTAGTTTCTGTCAGAACTACAACATCTCCCAGGTGCCAGTTGATGAAGGAAAGATCGCCGGCTACAGGATAACCCCTCAGGAGTTCGTCGATATGGCCCTGAAATACGAGTGTAAGAGCATAGCCTATACCTATACTGAGCCCACCATATTCTTCGAATATGCTTACGAAACGGCAAAGATAGGCAAAGAGGCTGGGCTGAGGAATATCTTTGTCACCAACGGCTATATGACCAAGGAAGCCTTAGAAGAGATAAGGCCATTTCTGGATGCGGCCAATGTAGATCTGAAGTCCTTTAGGGAGGAGTTTTACCACAAGCTAGTCGGGGCTAAACTTGGCCCTGTGCTGGACAGCCTTCGTCAGTTTAAGGAGATGGGGATTTGGGTGGAGGTAACCACCCTAATTATTCCCACCCTCAATGACTCCTCTGAGGAGCTGGAAGAAATCGCCAAATTTGTCCTCAGCCTGGGGGAGGAGACCCCCTGGCACATCAGCGCTTTTTACCCTGCTTATAAATGCAGGGATCTACCTCCCACCTCTGCTTCAGCTCTTAAGCAGGCCCGCCAGATAGGGATTAGGGCAGGCCTCAGATATGTCTACACCGGAAACATCCCGGGAGAGGAGGGGGAGAACACCTACTGTTACCAGTGCAAGAAGAGGCTCATCCACCGTTGGGGATTTACCATATTAGAAAACCTGATAGATAACTCCCACTGCCCCTTCTGCGGGGCCAAGATAGATGGGATTGGGATGTGAACCAACTTGTTTCCTTTGGGGAGTAATGAGAGCCCGTTTAGAGAGGGCTAACCAAATCTCAGGATACACCTGGGTAAATAACGTCCTATCTACGGGAAAAAGCATTGAAGGAACCTTCCAATTCCCACAATGCGAGTAAAGACCTGTTTAGTAGATCATGGGCCGGAGAAAGAAATCTCACGGCCTTTTCGCTTTTTGGTCTTATCCATTGGAGAATAGAGTTTTTGCTTGACAAAATGTCGACTTTTTCTTAAATTCATCTGTAGTCTCCACACAGGATTGACTTCAATACTGGAGGGAAAGGCGTTTAGACAAAGGCTAATAAAAACCTCTATTTTCTGCTTGAGTATATCTCTTAGCCTTTTGGGAGCTGGTGTAACAAGGTCGGCCCCCGTTCATACCACCTACCTCTGGCATATGCAACAGCCCATATACTGGCCGGATCGGAGTACCTATGATCCGCTAACCTATGAGAAGGCCTACGAGACCATTACTCTGGGCCACAGCCAGAGCGATGTCCATGGCATATTCAACAAGGACGATCGGGTGGCCGCCTACCAATATCGGCCCAGGGATGCCATCGAGCAGGTGCTGGATGTGCCAGATGCCGGTGCCCAGGTGAGCTACAGCGGCTGTCTCATCGAGAACACCGAAAGCCTGGCCCAGACCGGTTGGAACAACGGTCGGTATGCCCCCAACTGGTATGCCGGCTATCGGGAGGCGATGGGATGGCAGACATCCGGGGGAAAAAGAAGGATGGATCTGGTCTCGGTAAGCTACCATCACCTGATCGCCCCATTGGTGGACGAGGCCGTCCTGCGCAAGGAGATTCAACTCCACAAGCTAATCTACCCTCAGGCCTGGGGGGAGAGCTCCAGCTATTCCAATGGCTACTTTCCTGCCGAGATGGCCTTCTCGGAGAGGATGATCAAACCTCTGGCTCTGGAAGGGATTGGCTGGGTGCTGGTGGCCAACATCCATCTCTCTCGGTCCTGCCCCGACTATCCCTGGGCGGCCCAGGAGGATCTCATCGACCCTCCCAATGAGGCCGACCAGATCAATCCACCCCAGGGATACTACAATTCCATCTTCATCTCCCGTGGGGTCACCGTGCACAACTGCCCACCTTTTGCCTATCAGCCCCATTGGGCCAAATATGTCGATCCCCAGACCGGGGAGGAGTACAGGATCATCGTCGTCCCTGCAGCCCAGGCCATGGGGTGGAAGGATGGATATGCCCTCTATGGGACCGAGGATATCGATGCCATCGCCCCCTATAACGACCCCGACCATCCCATGCTGATCGTCTTGGGCCATGATGGGGATAACGCCTTCGGCGGCGGCTACTCCTATTATATGGAGTCGGTGACCAACTTCGTCCACCAGGCCTGGAGTCAGGGGTATGAGCCGACGGTCATCGAGGAGTACCTCTCCGACCATCCCCCGGACACCAACGATGTCGTCCATGTGGAGGATGGCAGTTGGGTCAATGCCGACAACGACTTCGGCCATCCCCAATATATAAACTGGAACTGGCCCCTGGTGGATGCCTACGGAGAATTTGACATTCCCCAGGGCTGGGCCCTTGATGAACGCAACTGGGCGGTGATCACCGCTGCCTTGAATCGAGTGCTCACGGCCGAGCAGATCGCCGGCGGGGTGAACCTGGCCGAGATCCAGCATCCCACCCAGGGGGCCAGCGATGCCGAGCTGGCCTGGCACTTCTTCCTTCCCTCAATGACCTCGGGCTATATGTATTATGGCGCGGCCCTGGATATGGAGGTCAAACCTACCCTGGCCTGCAATGAGGCGGTCTACCATGCCGATCTGGTCATTGGGGATGGCTCCGCGGATCAGACTCCACCCACTATCTGGCTGCCCCAGAGGCTCCCCTATAACCCAGGTGGGATAGGTGCTGGTCCCCTCTGGGGTTACCAGGTGCAGTCAATGCCCCGGGAGTTCTGGGTCTGGACATTTGTCTATGATGTCTCCGAAGTCTCCTCGGTGGTTCTCAAATATAGGTTGGACTTGGATGGGCTTAATCCCCTTTCCTCCAATGAGAATGAAACCTACCAGGGTGGACCTGGGGTAGACCCCTGGAGGACACTTCCGATGACCAGGAGGATATTCCCCAAGGGGAACTTCTTCAACGATCCGGATATAGACTTCTCGGAACTTCCCACCTATATAGCCGATGAATACTGGACCCAGGTTACAGACCCCGATATAGTCTCCCCAGGGGGGGTCCTGGTGGACTATTATGTAGAGGCCAGGGACAGCTTAGGATTGGTTAAGAGATCCCCCATTCAGCATGTCTGGGTGGGAACAGGGGAAGCCCCCCAGGATACGACAGTTTACTGGGAACCAAGTTCCCCTTCTCCCGGAGATTCAGTTACCATCTACTACGATCCGGTAGCTGGGGCACTGCCCGATCTCACCGATCCGGTTTATATCCACATCGGCCACTCAGGCTGGCAGGAGATAGTCAATCCCGATCCGACAATGGTCTTTGAGGATAGCATCGGCTATTGGAGCTACACCTACCTGATTCCCAGCTATGCCACATCCGTGGACTTCTGCTTCAACGACGGCCAGGGCAATTGGGACAACAACCAGGGGAACGACTGGCACATCCAGCTTGGTGGCGGAGTTTACCAGATGGACGGTCAGCTCGATGAGGTGGTCGAACCATTGGCCGTCAACGGCTCAGACACCTTATGGGCAGATAGAAATGAGAGCCAGCTCTATTTGGCCACCAATGTTGAGTCCGGAAGTGATGACGATCGGTTTATCTTCCTGGCCCTGAGCCCAGGGCCAATGGTGGATGCCCCCTGGCTCAAGTCCGGTAAGGTGGCCTCCTTTGATGCCTACCTGGCCAGGGAGGGGGAGAATGGGTGGACAGGCTGGTTTGAAAACCAGGGGGCCGCCCTCTCTGCTGGAGGGAGTGTCTTGGAGGGCTGGATAGATCTTCAAGGGGAGTTCGGTTTTCTGCCCGATACGGTCTATCTGGCTTTAGGGATCTACCAGACCCCTGATAATGGTTGCCTGATAGGTCAGGTTCCCCCCAGCCTGGATGGAGATGGGGATATAGATGGGAATGAGTATATCAGCTATCCCCATGGGGTAGGGGTAAACAGTGATCCTACTCTTAAGAATCTTTCCCTTTCCTTTGGGTTAGGGCCAAATTATCCCAATCCCTTCAACTCCCTGACCACCATTTGCTATACCGTTCCGAGCACAGGTCAGTTGTCATTGGTAACCCTGAAGGTTTACAATATCAAGGGCCAGTTGGTAAAGAAATTGGTAGAAAAAGAACAGGAATCTGGCCGATATACGATTACCTGGGATGGTAGGGATGAAAGGGGGAATAAATTGGCCAGCGGGGTCTATCTCTACCAACTGAGGATTGGAGGCAGATCAGAAACCAGAAGGATGCTATATTTGAAATGAGAATATCTAATTGTGCATTGAGTTTTGCATTTGATAACTTTTTAAAGGAGATTACAATGAAAAGGTCAAGTTTTATCTTCCCCCTTTCTTTTATCCTCATATTTTTGGCTGGAACCCTATCTGTCTGGGAGGCATCAGCAAAAGCGACAGATATCAATGGGAACCCGAGGGAATGGCAGAATATCAACTTCAAGGGCAAGGATGTGGTAGGCGAAAAGGGTGTGGCGCCATTCGTTGATCTCTGCAACTTCTTCTACGACCAGCAGGTTGATAAGCTCAGCTTCAGGATAAATCTCTTGGGGATGACCGATCGGGGGAAGAGAGTAAACAGCTTTCGGCAGAATGGAGCTGCGGTCTATATCTGTGCCGACTACAGGGAGGGGGGAACGAATAGACTTCCCAATCTGGGAGAAAAGGCTCCCCTTAAATGGGATATCTGTCTGGTGTGGCGATATGAGGAGGGAAGGGGTATAGGGGAGCTCTATGGCCCTGACCTGAAAAGGGTAGATGGGCTAAGAAAGGTAGTGTTTACCCCTAAGAGAAATATGATCGAGGCCTCGATTGTACTGCCAGAGGGGTTTAGGGAGGCAGTGACGAGTTCTCTGGGCTTGAAGGCCAGTGATTATAAGCTAATTGCCCAGCAGGTTGCCCAGGAAGATGGCACCCCGGTTAAATTCTTTGTCTGCAGCGTGCTGGGGGAGCAGATCATAGACACCATCCAGGCCACCAATGAGAAGGGCGAAACCGGAAACTGTGCTTTTGTCCAGCACGGAAATCAGGGTCTAACCTGGACCGATGTCTTCCGTGGTCCCGGTGGGGATCCCATCAGCGGCTTTGACGAGGTGCTCAGGCTCCACGACAGCCTTGGGGTTCCGGTGAACCTTCACTTAGCGGCCACCCTACAGACGGCTGCTGAGTGGTATGATCTGGATTTCAACAACTGGATCAGGCAGGGCATCAGCGAAGGCTGGGTTTGTATGGTTAGCTCAGCCTATGCCCAGCATATTATGCCCTTCGTCTATGACGATATGAACAGATGGGCGGTAAAGACGGAGACCAATCTGATAGACTCCCTCTATGGATATGAATCCAAGATAGCCTGGATCCCGGAGAGGGTCTGGCTCTCCCAGGGTCATTATCCCGATCGGGGCTTAAGCGACCCCTGGCTGGGTGATAACTGGACCGACTTTGGCATCCAGGCGGTCATCTTAGATGATTGGCCCCATTGCCAGGCGATGACCGATACCAGGAAGATAACCTGGATGAACAACGGTTCAGGAATAACCCTGAGGGTGATCCCCATCAAGGGGGATTTTGTGGGAAATGTCAACCATAATCCGGGGGCGGCAATCAGTCAGATTCAAAACTGTGGCCAATACTGTATCCTGGTCTATGGAAACGACTGGGAGGTGGTGGCTGAGCTTTACCAACATGCGGGGACCGATAGGCTGGAGAACTACACCCAGGTGGTGGAGTGGTGTGCGGACAATTACCCGGCGGTAGATGTCTGGAAGCTGGATGAGGCTATAAACAATTCAGACTTCGATCATCCGGGGATTGACCTGGTTAACGGGACATATGCCAGCTTAGGGGGGACGGATGGTTATGGGGGAGGGGACAACTTCTGGTATGTGGACTGGGACAGCAGTCGCTCTCACTCCGATTACCACGATCCCAGATGGGGGTATGGTCAGGTCTGGCAGGATGCCTACAACAGCCTGATGGCTGCTCCGGACAACAACATCACCCAGGCCGGTTGGTATGTACTGATGAGCATGCTCCACGAGACCGGATGGCACGATGAAGGGGAGATCTCAGGATGGGAACACAGATACTCCTCTCATATAAAAAACGCCAATGTTTATGCCGAGGCCGCCCATTGGGCAAACGGGGAATATGCCAATCAAACTGCAACATACTTCTCAGACATCGATCATGATGGGGTGGATGAGCTGGTGATGCACAACAATAGGCTATTTGCCGTATTTGAGTCCATTGGAGGGAAGGCCAATTGGATCTTCATCAAGGAGGACACCTTAACTAACTGCTCGGTTGTGGGCAATGACAACGTCTACTGGGCGGAGACCGAGGGCGACTGGAACGAGGGCAACCACAAGGCGGCCTTCAGCGATGTCAGCTTTGGAGGCTCAGATCAGGAGCATTTCCCCTATGATATGCAAATTGACTGTGACTTAGGGGACACTGTCCAGATCACCTTAAGCCGACCGGGATTTTCCAAGACCATAAGGCTGATGACTGGGAAGTCCTATTTGGATGCCATCTACCACTCTGGCCCCCAGAGGATGTATATCCAGTCGGGCTTTAGCCCTGATCTGGTGGACCTTATCTGGAGGACCGATTTGGACCGCATATGGGCAACGGGAACCGGGAAGTATTGTGGATTCCGCAATCCCCATTCAGGAGCTACAGGGGCCTTCATCCTGGGAGATGGGGGAGCCAGTCACAATCTGGACTTCACTGCCCCCCTCTCTCGGGTAGATGAGATAACCGCCCAGGGTGATTTCGAGTTCTACCTCTACTGTGGTTATGCCCCACCTGATGAGGGGGGGAATATAGCCAGGTTTGATACCTTAGCCTCTGCCTTGACCGATACCTTTCCCCCCGTTGTCTATCGGGCCAGGTATTTCCCTACGGTGGACAGGTTGGTCTTAGACTTCATTGAGAAGGTGAGGCACGATCAGGTGGAGCCCACGGGTATCGGCATTGATGATGGAATAGCCGATGTTACCCTTACCTCAGGGGCTACGGTCTTAACCCCCACAGATAGCACCCAGATAACCATCCAGGTTACCAGTTCCACAGCTTCCCAGATAGAGGCCCTAAATACCGGCAGTATGGAGCTCCTCCTGGATGCCCAAACCTTCTTGGATCTTCACGATAACGGGAACCGAAAGGTAACCAACGAGGACAATATCTCGGTTGCCTATGGTGCTCCCACCATCACCATCGATGGATATATCGACACCACGGAGTGGAAACCAGAGATGCTGGTTGTTGATGATCCAGATGATGACTCAGAGTGGGATCCGGCTAAGAACGAGATCCATGGCCTCTGGGCAGCAGGCGATTCCCTCTATCTCTACCTGGCCATAGACGGCTTTGTTGAAACCTCCAAGTGGGCAAACGGTTGGCTTCTCTACTTAGACAAGGATCCAGGCTCAGGAAATGGCCAGACGGACCTTACCGAGATCGATAGCTGGGACAAGAACGCCCAGTTTACCGCCTCGGGATTTGAAGTTGACTACCAGTATGGGGACTGGGCTGGAGCCAATGGGAACTTTTACCGCATAGATAGCCCTACCACATCAGTGGATATAACCGACCAGACCGTGGTGGCCACCGACTTTGGCTCATCCCATCCGGGGAGCGAGCTGGCCATCCCCTGGGATCTCCTCTATGGTTTAGGCCCGGGGAATGTGCCCCCCTACTGTCAGATCTCCATTGTGGCCTCCATCTGCGG
>DAOVCL010000204.1 GCA_030670005.1 Candidatus Zixiibacteriota bacterium
TGTGGATATCTCTGAGACCAAAGATGATCTGGTGATCACCGTGGAGATTCCGGGGATGAAGAAGGATGATATAAAGATCTCTCTCAACGATAACATATTGACTCTCAAGGGAGAAAAGAGGCAGGAAAAGGTGGTGGATGAGGAGAACTACCATCGCATCGAGAGAAGCTATGGTGCCTTTCATCGCTCTTTTACCCTGCCGACCACGGTCCAGCAGGATCGGGTCAAGGCCAGTTACAAAGATGGAGTCCTCCAAATTACCCTGCCGAAGGCAGAAGAGGCCAAACCCAAGGAGATAGCCATCGAGGTGAAATGAACAGCAAGCCTCTCCCCCTGGAAGGCCTTCAGGGGGAGAGGCTTATCTATCCTCTATTACTGGGAGACAAATCTCATATTTATTGAGGATCATCAGGTTAAGGATGGAAAAAGTCGGGTTCTCCAGGGAGGGTATGCGGTGGAGTCCTTTGGGATAGAGGGATGTTTTTGAGAGGAAAAGCCAGGAGTAGACACAAGATAGAGGGTGAAGCTGTCATCTTACCCCTCCCATAATATAAACTAAAAAAACCGCAACAATTTAGGAGGTGAGCAAAGTGGGAAAGGTAATTGGAATAGACTTAGGGACCACCAATTCCTGTGTGGCCATCTTGGAGGGAGGTGATCCGGTAGTTATCCCAAACAGTGAGGGCAATCGAACCACCCCTTCAGTGGTGGCCTTTACCAAAGATGGGGAGAGATTAGTCGGACAGGTGGCCAAGCGTCAGGCCATCACCAATCCGCAGAATACCGTTTTCTCCATCAAGAGGTTTATGGGGAGGAAGTTCGATGAAGTGGGGACGGAGACAGAGGAGGTTCCCTTTGAGGTGATTAGAGGGTCAAGCAATGACGCTCGGGTAAAGGCAGGGGGAAAGGAGTACTCGCCACCAGAGATCTCCGCTATGGTTTTGCAGAAGATGAGGCAAACAGCGGAGGATTACCTGGGAGAGAAGGTCACCGATGCGGTGATCACGGTTCCCGCCTACTTTAACGACTCACAGAGACAGGCTACCAAGGATGCAGGTCGGATTGCCGGGTTGAATGTCTTGAGGATAATAAATGAGCCCACAGCGGCATCCTTAGCTTACGGGTTGGATAAGAAGAAGGATGAGAGGATAGCCGTCTATGATTTTGGGGGAGGGACATTTGACATCTCCATACTGGAACTCGGCGATGGGGTCTTTGAGGTGAAGTCCACCAATGGGGATACCCATCTGGGTGGAGATGATATCGATCAGAGGGTTATGAACTGGTTGGCTGATGAGTTCAAAAAGGCAGAGGGGATTGATCTGAGGAAGGACCCGATGGCTCTGCAGAGGTTGAAGGAGGCTGCGGAGAAGGCGAAATGTGAATTAAGCACCACGATGAAGACGGATATCAACCTCCCCTTTATCACCGCTGACTCATCAGGGCCAAAACATCTGAACATCACCCTCACCAGGGCAAAGTTAGAGCAACTGATGGATGATCTGATTGAGCGGACAGTTGGCCCCTGTGAACGGGCCCTTAAAGATGCCGGGATAACGGCCTCCCAGGTTGACGAGGTCATCCTGGTAGGTGGTTCCACCCGTATCCCCAAGGTGCAGGAGACGGTAAAGAAGCTCTTCTCCAAGGAGCCGCATAAGGGCGTCAATCCCGATGAGGTGGTAGCGGTGGGGGCGGCCATTCAGGGTGGTATTCTGGCCGGAGAGGTAAAGGATGTCCTGCTTCTGGATGTCACCCCCCTCTCTCTGGGCATTGAGACCCTGGGAGGTGTGTTCACCAGACTCATTGAGAAGAATACCACCATCCCCACCAAGAAGAGCGAGATCTTCTCCACCGCTGCCGACAGTCAGACTACGGTAGAGATCCATGTGCTTCAGGGAGAGAGGGATATGGCCGTCAACAACAAATCCATCGGCAGATTCCATCTCGACGGTATACCCCCGGCCCCCCGGGGCATCCCCCAGATCGAGGTGAGCTTTGACATAGATGCCAACGGTATCCTCAATGTCTCCGCTCAGGACAAGGCCACCGGCAAGGAACAGTCCATACGAATTGAGGCCTCCAGTGGACTCACCGAGGAGGAGATCAAAAAGATGGTCACGGATGCAGAGGCTCATCAGGCGGAGGATAAGAAGAAAAAGGAAGAGGTGGAAACCCGCAATCGGGCCGATCAGTTGGCCTATGAGACAGAGAAGAACCTGAAGGAGATGGGTGATAAGATTGATCCGGCCCTCAAGTCCAGGGTGGAGGCGGCCCTGGGACGGGTAAGGGAGGCGCTTAAAGGCACGGATATGGGGGAGATAAAGTCCTCTATGGATGCCCTTACTCAGGTTTGGCATGAGGCTGCCGGTAAGATGTATGAAAAGGCCTCAACGGCCCAGCAGGGTCCCAAGACAGAAGAGGGGCCTAAGCCAGAGGAAACAAAGGGTAAAGCGGAGAAGGGGAAGGCGGTGGATGCTGACTATGAGGTAGTGGACTAAGGGCTATGGGGGTTTCTCAAATGGAAGAAGCAACCCCAGACTATCTGGAAGACCTGCAGAGGCTAAAGGCCGAATTTGAGAACTACAGAAAGAGGGAGGCCAAGCAGAGGGAGGAGTATACCCATCTGTTGAAGGGGCAGATCTTCAGGAAGTTACTTCCCGTGATCGACTCATTTGAGGAGGCGTTAAAAAAAGGGAAGGAGAATCCAGAGGTGACCCTGAAAGGGCTTTGGCTGACCTATGAAGAGCTCCTGCAGGTTCTGGAGGGGGAGGGGTTGAAGAGGATATTCGCCTTGGGAGAGAGGTTTGAGCCAGCTCTGCATGAAGCAGTTGCCGTAGAGGAGGTGGAAGATGGGAGTAAGGACGGATTGGTCTTAGAGGAGCTGCAAAAGGGATATCTATATAACGACTCTCTCCTGCGAC
>DAOVCL010000164.1 GCA_030670005.1 Candidatus Zixiibacteriota bacterium
TCGTTGATTATCAGCACCCTCCCCCCCATAGATGCGGGCAAGGAAACTATCGGAAATGGGATCTCCATCAATACCTCCAATAGCCTTCTTTGCACTGTTATTTACATACCCACAGTGGAGATACCCGGTGTAGAAGGCCGAATCTGTGGCATCGCCATCCTCCACCAGATCATAGCCTATATCCTGGCCACTCAAAAAGAGATTTCCTCCTCCATCTAAGTAAGAGGCTATATCCTCCTGCTCAGTTGAGGTCAAAGTGGTCAGGGAGTCATCACCGGTGAGCCAAACCACAGCCTGGTAGTGCCTGAGCGTATCACCTGGAGACCCCTGCTGGGCTATCTCCCACAGATCATAGGGAACCAAACAGGAGAGGCTGGCCTCATAGTAGCTCTGATAGTTGGCTCCCCCATCATCATCAACGAAAAGCACTGTGGCAGGGCCAATCTCAATATAAAGGCTGTCGGTTTTATAATATCCACCATCGGCATTTAGGTCTAATAGGATGAGGGCAGCATGACCGGGAGACAACGAATCTACCTCAAAGAGGAAGGGGTCTTCAAGGTTCTCCACCGAGTCCTCCAGCCCCACTGAGCCAAAGCTTGCACCGGCATCGGTGATGTTCACATAAGGGCTTCTTGCCCAGATGCTCCCGGTGAGGTTATGGGCAGGTATCCCCCGGTTGAAGAGGGTTACCCTTAGCTCCACACTCTCCCCTGGGTCGGGGCGGCCATTATCATTGCCAGCCCCATCGTCTATGGTGTAGCCAAGAGAGGAAAGGAGAGGGGTAGTTATGGTGGTTAGCTTCTTTAAGACCCAGTTGTCCTTATCAAGTTGCACATCTGTTGGCTGGGAGGGAACGAGGAATTGAAAATGCTCCTCCCAATCATCTACCATAACTCTTTCTGTTATCTGAGTATCGGGTAAGACGATATCTATATCCATCGGCATCTTGAAGAGGGGAAAATCTTCCTGGACTTGCCCAATATAGGTATCTACTAAATAGTCAGATCCGGATTCCTGGGCAGTCCAGAGAAACTCATATTGGGGATGGCCAGCCTGGTAGATCCACTGCTGGAAGTAATAGTCAAAGGTATCATTCATCACACTATCAACAACCCCTCGAAAATCCTCTGTCGAGGCATTCCTATACTTGAATTTCTCACCATAGGCCTGCAATATCTCAGAGTATTTGGCATCACCGACCATGTGCCTGAGCATATGGAGGACCCAAGCTCCTTTGGTATACACCAACTGCCAACTGAAAAGCACAGGAGGGTCATAGAGTGGATAATGAGTGTAAGGCCCATAAAGATAATCATCGCCGTAATCTGTTATCTTATCTTTGAAGGCATCAAACCCGTATTTGTGTTCGTGCCACATCACTTCAGAGTAGGTGGCAAATCCCTCATTGATCCAGATCTCCGGCCAGTCAAAACAGGTGACCATATCACCCCACCACATGTGAGCTAACTCATGAGCCACCCCTAATTCCCATCCACTCGTCGCCGCACTCCTCAATATAGTGGTCATGGTTTGGTGCTCCATTCCGCCCCCAAACATCGTCACACAGGCCATACCGTATTTCTCAAATGGATATTCCCCAAAGATGGAGGCAAAAAAGGCCATCATCTCTGGAGTCTCTCCAAAGTTCATCACAGCAAGGCTGGAATCTGGCCCATAGACAAAATGCCTCACCTCCACGGAGTCACCAGTCCCAGTCACATAGTAGTCAAGGATCTGTTTATACTTGGCAATGGCCACCGACATGAGATAGGTGGTGATGGGATAGGACTCCACCCACTTGTAGGTGACTGTGGTATCCGAAGGGTAACAGGTGGTATCAATCCCGGTGAGAAGCCCATTGGAAGCCACCACAAACCCAAGTGGCACTTCGGCGTTTATCTCACATCCCTCCTCTGCCTTGTCCCAGGGTTCATCCCAGCAGGGAAACCAGTAGCGGGAATCGGAGGGTTCGGTAAGCGTAAACCCAGTTCTGAACTCCCCACTGTCCCCTACGTAGTAACCGGAGGAGGGTGTACCTCCATAACCTATAAGCACTTCGAAGACGTCATTTCGGGAGAATGGCGTGGCGAAGTGGATGGTTAGCTCACCTCCTGCATGATTCCAGGAGTCTGGATCACTACCATCGACCAGAACCGAATCCACCGTGAGATTATTGAGATGTAGGTAGATGTTGTCCAAGTCATCCTCTTCGCTGCGGCAGCGGATGAGCGCCGTCCCTTCAAGATATCGGGTCGTTATAGGGAAATAGAGGTTTAGTTGATAGAAGAGAACATCATAGGAATGCACAGAATCAGCCATGGGGGATACCAGTCCCCGGACCAATCTGTTCTTTGCCTCCGCTTCAGCCCACCTCGGAATCGAAGATCCCATTCCCCAAGGGAACACTTTTTCGTTAGCAATAGCCAGTTCCATCATAGAGATGAGACAGACTAACCAAGACATCGAGAGAAGTACAAACATCCTTCTCATTTTACCCTCCTTTCTATAGTCCTGCTCCTATGCGACTGTGCTGTTTGAGGCGGTATCCTCAACCCTGAAAATAGTAACTTAGAGTCCAGCTCCGAGGCCAATAGACCTAATAACGTTCCAATGCTCAGAAAACAAAAGCCGTGCTATCATAAGATTACTCTCTGGCAACCCGGCTATCCTAACAATGAGGAAATCAAATGGCAGCATTGGGCTAAGACCCCGGGCTTTGCGTGTATTGTCTTATTAGTGCTACGTTCCTCCTTACCAAAACAGAATATACCTAACCATCAACTACCTGTCAACATCTATCTGTTGTTTAGTGACCGAGACAACCCTGGTTTATTGCCATCAGGACAGCACTGCAACCAAAAAGGGAGGGGCTCACTCTCTCCTCCCTTCTTATCTTTCGGTGCTTGAGCACCCAGCCTACTTCAGCACCATCATCTTCCTCGTCTGCACAAAATCCCCTGCCTGCAGGCGATAGAAGTAGATGCCGCTGGAAAAGGAGTCCGCATCCCACTCAACTGTCTTGTATCCGGTTTTCTGCTTCCCATCAACCAAGCTTGCCACTTTCCGCCCAAGGATGTTGTAGACCTCCAGCCTCACCTGACAGTCCACAGGAAGATCATACTTGATCACGGTGACAGGGTTGAATGGATTGGGATAGTTCTGCTTGAGAGCAAACTTTGTAGGCAGGCCTGTTCCACCCTTGACCAAACCATCTACCCACTCACTCTTTACCTGCTTCACACCGTGACCATACAGATCAGCCCTCTCTACAGAGATACTTACATCATTAGCCAGATCGCCCTTGACTTTGAAGACCACCTCAGCTATCACTCTATCTCCAGCTTCTATGGCATCCTTCATCTCAAAGTCAGGAACTACCCCTATCCTTACCTTACCAGCATCCTCAGTGTAGCCCACAAAATAATCATAATCGGTTCCACCTTCTACCTTCACCGCCTCCAATGCCGAGGCGTCATAGCCAAGGGTAATATCTACACCGGTAATATCCTCCACATTGATCAGCTCTACAGGAACCACAACCCCTCCATCCCCTACCACCACATCCCTCACTATCACCTTCTCAGATGCTCCCTTCACGCTCACCGCAGGGGCACTGCTCACAACCTTAGCCTTGGTCCCACAGAGAGGGAAACTTCCACAGCCAAGGCCGTCAGGGGTAGGGTCGGAACCACAGCCAGGAGAAGGAGGAGGGATGGAAGGAGAACTGGTGAAGAAATAGTTGAGGAACCGTAGCCCATCAGCAAGAGTGAGGTCAACACTATCATCTACATCGCAAGCATCCATGCAGATAGGCAGAGGAGTAGTGTTGAAAAAGTAGCTCAAGAAGAAGAGCCCATCCGCCAAGCTATAGTCGCCGCTGGCATCCACATCACCCCGGATGAACATCTTAGGTTCGCACACCACGGTTATGGTTGGAGTAGGCGAGGTAACCGTGGGGCTTGGACTGGTAATGGTTGGCGACGGAGTGGTAAGCGTAGGGGAGGGGGTGGTTATGGCGGGAGAGGCGCTCTGGACAGTGGGAGTGACAAACTCGCCCAAACAGGTATTCCCTGAACCATCAAGCTTGGCCAGGAGGAGGTCATAACGACTGCCGTAACTGCTAGTCCCTCCTGTGAGAACAAGCCCGCCATCAGAGACCTCTACCA
>DAOVCL010000073.1 GCA_030670005.1 Candidatus Zixiibacteriota bacterium
GCCCATTATCCCGGAATTAAGGGCCATCTGGGATGCGATGAAGCCCGGTTATCAGGCAGTCTTAGGTGGACAGTTATCCCCGGAAAAGGCAGCTAAGGTTATCCAAAAGGAAGCGATCAAGAAGATAAAAGAGATGAGGGAATAAACAACTAACCCCAGCTATTCATATAAAATTTAGCCACAAAGACACTAAGTCACTAAGAAGATTAAACGTAAAATCACTCGTTTATTAAACTTAGTTTCTCTGCGTTAATCTATAAACGTTTGTTTAATCCATATTTAATCGAGACTTTGGGTCTTGGTGCCTTTGTGGCATATGAACAATTCAGGCTAAAAGGATGAACTTTGCTACTGGCTTTCAGAGGATAAGACGAGAGAAGTTTGCCTACTACCTCATTGCCCCAGCCCTTTTGGTGATGTTCTGTGTTGTCTTCTATCCCTTCGTCTATAACATTCTCCTCTCCTTCTCCAATATGAGTATGACCCATTTCCGCCACTGGAAGCTGATAGGGCTGAGACAGTATATAAAGGTCTTCTCTGAGGGGATATTCTACTCCGTTTTCTTTAAGACTGCCCTATGGACGGTAGTTAATGTCTTCTTCCATGTGGTTATTGGGGTCTCCTTAGCCCTGATTTTGAACCGCCCATTGGCCGGCAGATTTATCTTCCGCACCCTTCTCATCCTCCCCTGGGCTGTTCCCCAGTATATAACTGCCCTTACCTGGAGGGGGATGTTCCACCACGAGTATGGGGCCATTAACCTCTTTTTAGCCAAATTCCTCCACCTACCCGCAGTAAACTGGCTGAGCAATCCCAACACCGCCTTTATGGCCTGCATCCTGACCAATGTCTGGTTGGGTTTCCCCTTTATGATGGTTATCGCCTTAGGGGGGTTGCAAAGCATCCCCCAGGAGCTTTATGAGGCGGCAGAGGTAGACGGGGCCAGTCCGTTTCAAAGATTAAGGAGGATCACCCTTCCCATGCTTAAGCCAGTGATGATCCCGGCTATTACCTTGGGGGTGATCTGGACCTTTAATAACCTCAATGTGGTCTGGCTGGTCTCCAATGGGGGAGAGCCATCGGACAAGACCCATATTCTGGTTTCCTATGTCTATAAGGCCGCCTTTAATCTCTATCGCTATGGCTATGCCGCTGCCCTCTCTATGGTCATCTTTTTCATACTCCTTCTCTTCGGGATAAACTTCATCAAAAGGACCAAAGCGACGGAGGGCATATACTGATGCAGAAGAAACAGAATCCCCTTAAGCTCGGCCTCATCTACCTATTTCTTACCATTTTTACCCTGGCTACTATCTATCCCATCCTCAGAGTGATATCCATCTCCCTCAGGCCAGGTGACAGGCTCCTCTCTACCTCCTTGGCTTTAATTCCCCCCGATTGGACCCTGAATTCATATCGCCAGCTCCTCTTTGACTCACCCTTTTTGAGGTGGCTCTTAAACAGCAGCTTGATTGCCCTGGTGGTAACCATAACTGGGGTGGCTTTAGCCTCCACCGCGGGATATTCCTTCTCAAGATTCAGATTTCCAGGGAGAAGCTTTTGGCTGGGAACCGTTTTGACCACTCAGATGTTTCCCGCTACTATGTTGCTTCTTCCCCTCTATGTGATGCTGGCCAAATTGAGGCTGATCAACACCTATCTGGGGCTGATTGTGGCCTATTCTGCCACTGCCCTCCCCTTTTGCATCTGGCAGATGAAGGGATATTATGACACCATACCGCCCAGCCTGGAGGAGGCGGCCAGAATAGATGGTTGCAGTAGGTTCAGGTCCTTCTACAGGATTGTCCTCCCCCTGGCCTCACCGGCCCTGGTGATCACTGCCCTCTTTTCCTTTATGAGCGCCTGGGCTGAGTATATGGTGGCTGCCCAGATCCTGCAGAGCCCCAACCTCTTCACCCTTCCCTTAGGACTGAAACAGTTTCAATCCAATATGACCACTCAATGGGGGCTCTATGCCGCCGGTTCGGTGGTGGT
Organism: Candidatus Zixiibacteriota bacterium; assembly: GCA_030670005.1. GTDB lineage: Bacteria > SM23-81 > DAOVCL01 > DAOVCL01 > DAOVCL01 > DAOVCL01. The sequence continues at coordinate 1,996 of DAOVCL010000073.1, forward strand.
AGGGATTCCAATCATCATCCTCTTTCTCATCCTATCCCGCTGGCTCATCTCCGGCCTCACCTTAGGGGGCGTAAAGGGATAACTGGCTTCGAGGATTTTCTGGAAATCTGTAAGAGTTCACCGCGGAATCTCACGAGGAAAAGCAATTAAGAATTAAGAATGGGGTTTCCCTGATTCTTGGGGAATGATTCCTGTTTTTCTGTGCTTCTCCGTGGTTATCTGTGGTGAATTTACCACGGAATCTCACGGAATGGTCAACCAAACAATTAGCAAGTTAAAATGAGATAAAAGCGAAGATGCCATTTTCCATTGATAATTGTTCATTGATAATTGACCGTTTTTTAGTCAGTCCGTGTTTATCCATGGTGAGCTATTTCCAATAAAAAAGCCCCTGGACCCTTTGGCTCAGGGGTTTTAGATCTGGCTTTTTTCCGCAGCTATCTGAGAAGTAAGACCTTCTCGCTTTGGCTCTCCTCGCCTACCAGCAAGCGGCAGATGTATACTCCACAGGGGAGGTCTTGGGAGAACCTGTCCCTCCCCTCCCAGCGTATGGTATAATAGCCGGGGCTCTGCTTCTCTTTCACTAAAGTCTTTACCTCTTGGGCCAAGAGGTTGTAAACCCGAAGGGTGACCGCCGACCGCGGTCCGCCGCCGGCCGACAGGCGGTAGTGGATGGTGGTGGTGGAGTTGAAGGGGTTGGGATAGTTGGGAAAGAGGTGAATCTTCTGGGGAAGTTGGCCTCCTCGTCCTTCAGGCCGAGAGGGGACGGCGGTCAGGTTAAGGGTATCAAATGTCCTCCCCTCTGTATCTTTGGCCTCAAGCCTGAGATGGGATCCAGCCACGGTAACCTGGCAGAAGTGGTAAATGCTGCAGGAGTAGGCGGTCCACCAGCTTGAGCCCACGGGATAGAGAGGAGCCCCTGCCCCGCCAGAGACTATGTAGACCACTCCATCGATGGGGTTGTTGATGGGGATGCTCCTCTCATAATCGTGGTCGTGTCCATTGAAGACAATATCCACCCCATAGCTCTCAAAGACTGGGCACCATACATTCCTGATATCCAGCCTGCTACCATGATTTCCAGAGCTGTAAGGGGGCTGATGGAAGAAGACAAATATCCATTGAATTCGAGGGTCCTGCCTGACCTCTTTGAGGTCATTCTTCATCCAGAGGTACTGATAACTTTGGGTGGTGCACTCGGCAGGCTCAGAGCTGAGGACGACAAAGTGGCTGTTCCCATAGGTGAAGGAGTAGTAGGCCTCATCAGGCTTGCGAAAGCCAGATGGGTTGTTCACCGGTGGGTTTGGCTCAGATGGGGTATGCACTGGAAGGTAGAAGAGTTCGTAGTAGAGGGAGGAATTCTCCTCGTGATTTCCTATACAGGCCATAAAGGGGCTGTGATCCATCAGATCCGACATAGTGGAGAACCATTCATCCCATTGGGCCTGGTTCCGGCCATCTTCCACCATATCCCCGCTAAATACGGAAAAATCTGGGTCGGCCTGGATAACGGCATCCTTTACCCTTCTCCTCTGATAATCATCTGTCCTGGAATCCCCCCAGACGACAAAGGTAAAGGGTTGAGAGGTATCCTGGGGCGCCGTCTTAAAGGTGTGATCCCCGCTGGTGTAGCCCCCTGGTGTCAAAACCCGATAGTGATAAAGATTTCCCGGGGCCAACCCCGTAAGCTCCAAGCTGTGTCGGTAAACGGTGTTGGTGTCGCTGATGGTGAGACCATAAGTGGTATCGAAGCCATATTCAACCAGGCTCTCGCCCGGAGTCTCCGTCTCCCAACTTATGGTTATGGTTGACTCAGGATCTCCCACAAAGGATAGATAAGGATCTCTATCCCTGGGTGTGAGCGTATCCCTCCATCTGGCCACCACATCGTAGATGGTGACGGCAGATTCGGGGATGGTATAGGTGCGGTGGGGGATCTCCTCCCCTGCGGGTCCCTTCTCCACCGTCTGCCAGCTCCCTCTGGTATATTTGTATTGGATTTCGGTGAAAGGGGAGAATTCTAAGGAGATCTGCCAGGTTTCATCCTGGTCAAAGATGAGAGGAAGATCGTGCTCTTGGCCATCTGTGCCCGCCTGTCCAGGCCCTGGATCCCAGTGGTTGAAGTCCCCGGCGATATAGATCAGGTCTCCAGATGGGGTCTGGGGTGGGACGGTGACCTTAAATGTCACCTCCACCCCCAATAGTGGCCTAAACCAGAGGAGAACGAAGAGAGCAGCCAACCATTTTATCTTAGAAAAAGCCATCTTTTCACCTCCGTGTATTTAACCTCTTGGGCGGGAAGAGGGGGGCATCATTTGAGCAGGATAAGCTTCTTTGTTTTGGTATAACCGTCAACTTTAAGCTGATAGAGGTAAATGCCGCTGGAAACCGGTTGACCTTTATCATTTCTTCCATCCCAATAGGCCCAATGAGATCCCACCTTTTGGTCTCCATTCACCAAGGTTTTGATCTTCTGGCCCAGGATGTTGAAAATAGAAAGCTTAACCCTCCCCGCTCTGGGAAGTGCGTATTCTATAAGGGTCCTTGAGTTGAAGGGATTAGGGTAATTCTGAGCCAAGTTAAATTCTTGTGGAATAGGAAGAGGTGTCGGTTCCTCCTCAACATTTACCTCTATATCTTTCCCCCCTTTCTTATAGTAAATCTCGTCGTTCCCATCTCTGTTATCTCTCCATACCACATGAATCTTGAGCTTACCTGAGTTATCTATTGCGATTGACGGAAACACAGAAATTGAATCATCCGCTGTCAATCTCACATCTGGATCCCAACTATCCCCCTGATCAGGGGAACATTTATAGTAGATCTCGAAATTGAGGTCACCTGCTCGGTTATCATCCCACACAAGGTGAACCCTGCCTGAATTATCTGCAGCTATCCGTGGATCCCAGGAGTTTACAGCATCATTTGTCAGCCTTATATCTTCCCCCCAAGTCTTGCCTCCATCCGTTGAACACTTGTAGTAGATTTCAGAATTCCCGTCCCGCCGATCCTCCCAGACCACATAGACTCCATTTGAGCCATCTGTTGCTATGCAGGGATACCATGATTCTGCAATTACATTATGAGTCAATCTCACATCAGGGCCCCAGCTATTCCCCCCGTCTGTTGAACGCTTGTAGTAAATCTCATAGTCGTTATCCCTGCTGTCAAACCATACCAGATGGACTCTACCTGAGTCATCTGTGGCTATCGAAGGCTGACAGGATTCTCCAGGATCGTTGGTGAGTATCGTTTCCGTTCCCCAACTGTCTCCACCATCCGTAGAAAGCCGGTAGTAGATATATCGGTAATCATCCCACACCACATGCACTCGGCTTCCAGGGCCTGTTGCTATTGAAGGGGACTCAGAATCCGTGATGTTGTGTGACAATCTGATATCTGAGCCCCAACTGATGCCACCATTGGTGGAATGTTTGTAATAAATGCCGAAATCTCCCTCCCTGCGGTCTACCCACACCACATGCACCCTCCCATAACCTCCACCCGTAGCTATTGATGGGGAGCGAGAGACCGCGGAGTTGGCTGTTAGCCTCATATCTGAATCCCAACTGTCACCACCATCTGTAGAATGTTTATAGTAAATTTCATAATTACCGTCGCGTTTGTCGGACCACACCACATGAACCCAACCATAATCTGTTGCTACCTTTTGCCCCCAAGACCAAGCAGGATTGGATGTGAGCCTGGTGTCCGGCCCCCACTCAAACCTTGGAGGAGCCTCCGTCCATATCTTCAGCTCAGGGTCACCCAGGATGTTCATAAGATAATACTCCGTTTCGGTTAGATCACCACTACCAAAGTAAGTGCGCATATATTGCTTGCCATAGTCACAGGCCGCTTGGAAATTTTTGATATCCTGTTCAAAGATACCTCGATAGATACCGATAGCCAGGGAATCGTTCCAAAAAGAGAAGCTTACATTGGTGGCGCCAAAATACCCCACTGCCCCTTGATCTTGGTTGACAAATGTCTCACCCATACAACGAGAGGAATGCTTGTAGTTGTTCGCCAGACAGGTTGGAGCAATTACAACAGGCAATTTTCCTCCATTGGTGAGTGCATTGACATCAGAGGTCTGATAAATGGTGATATAACCACCCTCCGCACCCCCGTACCATCCCGTTTCACTGCCGTGTCCTCTGAAGGTCAAAAATGTTCGGCCTTTATTTATGGCAGCAGTAACCTTAGACGGTGATGCAAATCCTGAACGCTCATATAGAGTGTCAACTTGTGTATAGCCATGAGCTAAAAGGATATCCCTAATCGTTTGGCACGTTTCTTCGAAGATTCTTGGCGAATCACCTACTTTTTGATGAGCACCTACGCCAGTTGCCATCCTATACCAGCTTGTCCCTTCAAGGCAAGGCTCGCTCTCATAGCCTACCATCTTATCCACCATTGTCTCGCACTCTGCCACCGTATTGGCAGGAATCCTTCCAATCAAGACATCGGAGTAATAGTCCGTTCCAGCGACTAAGGAATAGGTGTGATCATTTGGGATTAAACCGTAACACTGCCAATAATATGTATATTGCGCTTGCGCGCTACAATAGCCCCAACGCCACTACTTAAAGTGACATACGGGCAGGATACCTGTATCACCAACTAAGAGGACATACTCTGGCGGCACAGTCCAGTTGTTATATGCGTCTTTAATATAGTCGTGGATGGCGGCGCTGTCTCCTGGAGCAATCTCCGAGAGCCTCGTCACCGTCACCTGTATTCCCTTTTCTTGTTTCCACTCCGCTAAAGGGAGAACCGCATCATAGAAATCGTCGGCAGTGATAATGAGATACTGTCCATCCCCCTTGAAGGACTTCGGGCTGATGAAGTCGTAGTTGATGATGAATTTTTTGTATAGCTTCTCGAAGGTAGGTGTTGGCGCTGGAGACCTTTTGGACGAGTTCACATCGCTGAAGCTTGAGTAATCAAGCTCAATTTTGACCTTTTTATAGGCCATTAGCTCTTCAGTAGCAGGATTAAACTGGATAGGACTAACAGCTAATTGAAGAACCCGATAATCCCTCCAGATGCCAGGGCCACTAAAAGTTGTCAAAGTTTCTAGATAGAATACATCTTTAAAATAAAACTCCTCGTCAATGATAAATTCGCTCTCATCCTCAAAATCGGGCAGAGGGGGCTGAGCTGGATAAATGCAGTAGCCGGAAAGTAGGATATGTTCCTCATCAAGGAGTTTAACCACCACATTCTTATCTGGTGGGATGGCAACTATCCGATAGACCACTGGTAACTGTGGTTTACCTACCTCAGTTAAGATACCAGCACCGGGGAGAGTCAATACTTGATACACTTTCCCATCAGCTTTCTTATTTTCTACCCACATTCCAGGAGTTGTTATTTCGACTACTGTGCGGGCATCGTTTGACTCTAAAACCTTCACCGATTCCGATTTTTCTACTTCTTCCCCAAATTGAACCCACTCAACTGCCGAAGAATACAACGGCCAGAGGGCCAGAAGAACCAAAATCAGAAAGGTCTTCCTCCTCATCTTGAATACCTCCTTAAATTTAGGGGGAGTAATGAAGAATTGTGCCACCCTCCCCTACAGCCCAACCATTATTCGATGATGTAAAATAGAGAGAATACAAGAAATTATCGGGGCTAAATACGTCCCCCCCATTGTTACCATCATAATGGCAGATTACTGGATATGCCGGAAGTTCCCCAGCCTCACCAACGGTCCAACCATTTGATGATGACAAAAAGTAAAGAGCAGCTATGCTATGGGTGGGAGCAGGTGGTTCGATCAAGTGCCATGCCCCATTATCATAGTGTAGTAACTGGCAACCTCCTACCCAGCCTTCACTTTCGCTAACAAAAAAAACTGAGGATAGACCGCAGATGCGCTCAAAAGGGTAGTTTACAACTTTCCAATCCGTAACATCAAAAGAAAGAATCGTTGACCTGCTTCCCACAGCCCAACCGTGGGCCGCACTCACAAAATAGAGAGAAAATAGAGACTTAGAAGTTGGACTTTCTGCAGTGCTCCATTTGTTATCGTGATAGGAGATTATTGTCCCGCTGTCTCCTACGGCCCATCCATCATCAGCATTTACGAAATAGACGGAATTCAGATCACTGGTAGTTGGACTTGTCTTAATAACCCAACTGTTGTTCTCATAATGGAGTATGGTTCCCCCTTTGCCCACAGCCCACCCCTTATTTTTGCTCACGAAATAGACGGAGTTCAGATCACTGGTAGTTGGACTTGTCTTAATAACCCAACTGTTGTTCTCATAATGGAGTATGGTTCCCCCTTTGCCTACGGCCCAACCATCATCATCACTCACAAAATATACGGAGTTCAAGCTGTTGGTGGTTGGGCTATCCACAATATGCCAGTGCGGAACCTTGGGCTTTGTGGATTTTTTCTCACATCCAAATAAAAGAGCTGATGTGAGAACAATGAACAGAATAAAGGATAGCTTCTTCATCTCATACCCCCTTAGATTTCTATGTCCTTCAAAAGATAAGGTGGATATTATGCTTCATCAAGGGAAGAAATTGATTACCTGTTGTCATCTAACACTTCAAAAATTCCTGAAGAAACCATAAATAAAATGGGGAAGCCACTCCTTGTAGCCCCAATTATTCATAAAATTCTATGGATGAACTAAAGTAGTTGATGGTCGAGCGGTCAGATCCCCTGATCTAACTGGGGCAGAACAGGGGTTCTGCTACCTTGGTTTTAATAGAACAACGAATGCCATCCTCCTTAGCATAATCTCCTCACCTCCTCCATTAATGCCTCAACTATTCTTGACTCCTCAACCTTTCTTATAGCCTTCCCCTTCCGGAAGATGAGCCCGGATCCTTTGCCACCAGCCATTCCCACATCTGCCTCCTTGGCCTCACCCGGGCCGTTGACCACACAGCCCATCACCGCCACCTTGAGCGGTTTCTTTATCCCCTCAAGTCTCCTCTCCACCTCCTTAGTGATCTCCACCACATCGATCTCACAGCGGCCACAGGTGGG
>DAOVCL010000175.1 GCA_030670005.1 Candidatus Zixiibacteriota bacterium
GATTTGGTGCAGGAGGGTGAGAAAGGTAGAACTTCCGAGGTAGCGCAATACTCCAATCTTCCCCTAAAGGAGAGAGTAGAGGAACTTGAGAAGAAAGTGGTTTCCGAAGAACTTGCCAGGCATAGATGGAACAAGAGCAAAACCGCAAAGACACTTGGCTTAACTTGGAGGGGTTTAGAGAATAAGATAAGAAGGTACAATTTAACCAAACCACAACTATGAAGGAAGTATTCAATTGGTAATGTACTTTCTAACCAATAAAACCTTCTGAAACTAAAGGAGTTGTCTAGCTATTCCGAAAATGTAGATACTGAGTATCTATTTCCAGGGTTAGAGTAGGACAGAAAGGTTAGTTGCCGTTTTGCTTATTCCGTTGTAGATAGGCTACTTAGAAAAAATTCTAAGTAGCTTTTTTTATTGGCACGCTTTTTGCGGTAGCATATAGGTGTCTCCGTTTGTCCGTGGCTTGGGCAGGGAGGGGAAGCCGGTGCTGCCTTGTTTGAGGGCTTGGGATTCGTAGAATCCCAGAGTCCTCCATCAGGGGGTTTGGGGGAAAGGATTTGTTTTCCCCCAAGGGGTAACAGGATTACGGTGTGAGCTGGCGGAGCACCGAAATCCGCCATAGGGGCGATAGCCCCTTGGAAGTTTGTGAACGGAGTGAACAAACTTTGATTGGTGGTTGGAGGCAGCATTTTGGGAAACAGAATTAGCGGAGATGCCCTTAGGCTCTCCCTTGCCTGCCATCCCTGATTTTTAGTCCCTGATTGACGGAGAAAAACTAAAAAAGGCAAGCGATGGCAGGGTAGAGCGTGACCCGATAGTCTCCTTATGGTGCCAGGGGAGAGCTATTGAAGGAGAGAGTGCCCTCGGGTGAGCTTGGTCACCGCAGAATTCCGGTTTGCCCTCGTATTGTCTCAACAACCTGGCGGGTCTTATTGGGGGTGGGAGGCCCGCCAGGACTCCTATCACCTTTATAACGAGGTGGCAGAACCCTGTTCTGCCACCAGGATAGCGTCAGAACAGGGGTTCTGACGCCTTTGCTCGAGACCTCAAATCCTCCACCATAGGAGAAGCGTCAGGTTATGGAGCCTAACCACAAAAAACCGAGGCCAAAATTGGGCCTGGAGCTTGACCAGGAAGAACCATCTAACAAGAAGAAGGGAATTTGGAAAAGGATCAAGGAGTTCATCATCAACGGACTGCAAAGAAGATTCTCAGGGGAGGGGGAGGATTGGGGGGACTGGTGATGAATCCGGAAGAGACTCCGAAAAGAAAGGAGATGATGTCAAACTCTGCAAAATAACTTCTCTAACCTCAAAAGATGAAAGGGGGTGGTAAAGTTAGAAAGCCAACCGTGCAGTTGAGTTTTTGGGGGTTCATCATTAACCAGTAGGAGGTAAGAAAAATGAAAAGGAGACTGAAATCTCTGGCTTTGATAGTCACCCTTTTGGTGGGTGCTGGCTTAGCAATGGGTATCGGCCAGCTAAAGGCTGCTGTGATCTCACAGGAGTTGCTTGACTATATGGCTCAGGCTGATTCCTCGGAGCTTATTCCCATAGTGGTTGTTATGGGCGAGCAGATGGAACTTGGTGACCTGCAACAGATTATAGCTGGCCTATCCAAGAATGAGGCCAGAGGGGTGGCAATGGCAGAGCTTAAGAGCTTAGCCAACAGCACTCAGGGTGAGCTTATAGCCTATCTGGAGGAGAAGGTATCTCAGGGGAAGGCATCCGATATTCTTCCTCTCTGGATAGTGAATGTGGTGGGAACCAGGGCCGTAATTTCGGTGATAAACGAGATAGCCACAAGACCTGAGGTGAGCGAGATTGCCCTGGATGAGCCCAGGAATCCCTTTTTCTTCGAAGAAGGGCCGCAGGATAGCGTCTACATTGAGATACCCTGGGGGGTGAGGAAGGTTAGGGCACCAGAGGTCTGGCAAACCTATCCTGATCTTGCCGATGTATCAGTTGTGGTTGGGGTGATAGATACAGGTGTGGATTATAACCACACAGATCTTCGCCATCAGATGTGGATAAATGAGGCCGAGGATATAAACAACAACCGGACCTTTGAACCTTGGTCGGAGGCAGAAGGCGGGGACTACAATGGGATAGACGATGATGGCAATGGATACATTGACGATGTCATCGGCTGGAACTGGAGGGATGACAATCCAGACCCTATGGATGACTACGGGCACGGAACCCATGTCGCCGGCACCATTGCTGGAGATGGGACCGCTAATATCCAGACCGGCGTTGCCCCTGGTGCGGATATAATGGCCCATAAGGTGAGTATGCGGGCAGATACTACAACTGAACGGCAGATTTGGCAGGCAATGGAATACTGCTTAGAGAATGGCGCTGACATCATAAGTATGAGCCTGGGCTGGCATCATGAGTGGGACCCACGAAGAGGTCTGTGGAGGAGGGCCTGTGATGCCACCACCGCTATGGGGGTGGTGATGGTCATCTGTGCCGGGAATGAGGGCAGGTATTATAATCCGCCTGACAACATCCGCACCCCTGGCGATGTGCCCTGTGCGGTGACCATCGGAGCTACCGATTCATTAGATATGATTGTAGAATATAATCCTCCTTTTATTTATTGGGGTAGCAGCAAGGGGCCTGTCTCCTGGGAGTATGTAGGGCCATATTACGATCATCCCTTCCCTCCCGGCCTGCTTAAACCGGATGTGAGTGGTCCAGGGTTAGATGTCCTCTCCTGTAAACTGGGTGGGGGATACTGCAAGATGAGCGGAACCTCAATGGCTACTCCCCACACCTCGGGAATAGCGGCTATGATGCTGGAGGCAGATACCACCTTATGGCCAGAGGAGGTCAAGTGGCTACTGGAGAACACATCAATCGACTTCGGGGTTACGGGAAAGGACAGTGCCTATGGCTCAGGGAGGATAGATGCCCTGAAGGCAGTAGAAGCCACTATTCCTCCCTATTATGATGATTGCGGTAACCCCTCCCAGGAAGCTCATCTTCTGCAAGGGACTGACGATGAGGCTTGCTCTCCAGCGATCTCGGTGAGCAAGCACCCTCAGGAGGTCAAATACAGGTATACCGGTTTGGGAGATGAGCAGTGGTGGGTAGAACTGACCTATTATGGGGTGCTTGAAGATTCTGCGATTCCCAGTGGAGATGTCTATAGCTACCAAACCCTGGATGCCTATGATTGTCATGGATCAGTCCATCAGGTTCATGATGAGATTTCGGTGATTGTTGGAGAGGTAGACAGGTATTCCTTCCGCCTACCCCTTGCTGCCTATGAGGAAGATGGTCGCCTCTGTTTGAGCTTCAAGAAGGTCTCTGGAGTCAACGCTGTGGTCTCAGAGATAACCGTCTATGACAGCATCGGGACCGGTATACCCGATGAGCCTTTGGCTGGTTCTCTTCCTGAGAGCTACAGCCTCTCCCAGAACTACCCCAATCCATTTAATCCGACTACGGCGATCAGCTATGCCGTTCCGAGCACAGGTCAGTTAGCGGCGGACGGCGGACGGCCGACGTCGGTCACTCTAAAGGTCTACAACATCTTAGGGCAGGAGGTGAGGACTCTGGTTGATGAAAAGCAGGTTCCTGGTCACTATTCGGTAAGCTGGGATGGAAGGGACAGCAGAGGTAAAGGAGTCAGTTCAGGCATCTACATCTACAGGTTGGATGCTGGAGGCTATAGCTCAAGCAGGAAGATGGTATTGCTGAGATAGTCAAAGTAGAAGCTTTGGAACACGAATGACACGAATAAACGAATTTGCACGAATGGGAGACTCGTGTGTCGTAGATCGGGGAACGAAACCCGAATACCGAATACCGAGAACCGATAGCA
>DAOVCL010000216.1 GCA_030670005.1 Candidatus Zixiibacteriota bacterium
CCCATCCCTCGGAGATATACTTTACCAGCGGGGGGACAGAGGCGAACAACTGGGCGATAAAGGGGATGGCGATTGCCTCAAAAAGTGAGGGTAACCACATCATTACCTCGAAGATAGAGCACCACTCGGTCTTAAAGGTATGCCAATATCTGGAGAAGCTTGGGTTTCGAGTCACCTGGGTTGATGTGGACAGATACGGGGTGGTGGATACCGGCCAGATTGCCAAATCAATCACCAAAGAGACGATCCTGATCACCATTATGTATGCCAATAACGAGGTAGGCACCATCCAGCCGGTGGAGGAGATGGCCAGGCTGGCCAAGGAGAGAGGGGTGCCCTTCCATACCGATGCCGTGCAGGTGGTGGGTAAAATCCCCATAGATGTTGCCAAGCTGGGAGTTGACCTTCTCTCCCTCTCCGGCCACAAGTTCTATGGGCCAAAGGGGGTTGGCGCCCTCTATATAAGAAGGGGGACAAAGCTTCACCCCTTCCATCATGGTGGCGATCACGAAAGGGGGATGAGGGCAGGAACGGAGGATGTCCCCGGAATAGTGGGACTGGGCAGGGCCTCCGGGATAGCCCGAGAGGGGATAAAGGATGAGAAGAGGATCAAACAACTGCGGGATAGGCTCTGGCAGGGCCTCTCCTCCCGCATAGACGACATCCTCCTCAACGGGCATCCTCAGAGGAGGCTCGCTGGCACCCTGAACATCTGCGTAAAATATGTGGAAGGTGAGTCCATGCTCTTAAACCTGGATATGGAGGGGATTGCCGCCTCCAGCGGTTCGGCCTGCACCTCTGGCTCCCTGGAACCCTCCCATGTGCTTATGGCTATGGGCATTCCCCCTGAGGTGGCCCATAGCTCCCTCCGCTTCAGCCTGGGAAGGGAGACCACCGAGGAAGAGATAGACAAGGTGATCGAGGTGCTCCCCCCCATCGTGGAGAAGCTGAGGGCCATCTCCCCATTTGGGAAGGAGAGGCCGATATGAGAGAGGATGGGTGGAGAGAAAAGATCGGGGCACTAAAAAGGGAGAAGGGGGCCTTGATCTTGGCCCACAACTATCAGTCCCCCCAGATCCAGGAGATAGCCGACTACCTGGGTGATTCGTTGGATCTCTCCCGGAGGGCCAGGGATTCTGAGGCTCACATGATTTGTTTCTGTGGGGTGAGGTTTATGGCCGAATCGGCGAAGATCCTCTCCCCGGAGAAGACCGTCCTCCTCCCCCGCAAGGAGTCTCTCTGTGAGATGGCTGCTATGGTTACCCTGCCGGAGCTAAAGGCCTTAAAGTCCAGACATCCCCAGGCAGTAGTAGTGAGCTATGTGAACACCACAGCCGAGGTAAAGGCGGAATCTGATGTCTGTTGCACATCGGCCAATGCGGTGAAGGTGGTAGAAAATCTTAAGGGTGATCAAGTGATCTTCGTCCCCGACCGAAACCTGGCCTCCTGGGTCTCCCGATTTACCCCCAAGAGGATAATCCCCTGGAATGGCTATTGTTATGTCCATGAGAGATTCACCCCAGAGGATGTGAAGGAGGCCAAGAGACTACATCCTCAGGCAGTGGTCATTGTCCACCCAGAGTGTAGGCCTCAGGTGGTCGACCTTGCCGACCAGGTGGAGAGCACGGGGGGAATGGTCAGGCTGGCCAGAGAGTTGGCGGAGGAGGAGTTTATTATCGGCACCGAGGAGGGCTTGATCCATAGGCTGCGTCGGGAGAATCCCGGAAAGAGGTTCTACTCTGCTGGCCCGGCCCGGATGTGCCGTAGTATGAAGTATATCAGGTTGGAGGATGTCCACCTATCGCTCAAGGAGGAGATGTTCAAGGTGGAACTTCCGGAGACCATAATAGAGAGGGCCAGAACTACCTTGGACAGGATGCTAAGGTATGGCTGAGACCATCGCTGTGGCCATGTCCGGAGGGGTAGATAGTAGCGTGGCTGCTGCCCTCCTGAAGAGGGAGGGCTACCAGGTGGTGGGGTTGACTATGTTTCTCTGGGGGAAGGGTTCCCGGTGTTGTTCCCCCGGGGAGGTGAGGACTGCCCGCAGGATAGCCCAAAGGCTTGGTACCCCTCATTACACCATTGATCTGCGAGCCAGCTTCCAGAGGGAGGTGGTAGACTACTTCCTAAGTGAGTACAGAAGGGGGAGAACACCGAACCCCTGTGCCGTCTGTAACCGGGGGATAAAGTTCGGTCTGCTCCTGAAGAAGGCCCTCTCCTTTGGGGCCCGGTACTTGGCCACCGGCCACTATGCGAGGGTGGAAGCCAACAACAGAGGGTTCTCTCTAAAAAAGGGGATAGACATCCAAAAGGATCAGTCCTACTTCTTGGCCAGATTAGATCAGGAGGCTCTCTCCTCGGTCCTTTTCCCCGTGGGGGGGCTAAGGAAGCCGGAGGTGAAGGAGCTGGCTCAGGAGCTTGGCCTCCCCTTAGATGAGAAGAAAGAGAGCCAGGAGATCTGCTTTCTTCCCGCGGAGGGATTGGCCCCTTTTCTCAGAGAGAGACTGGGGAATTTTCAGGCCAAGATAACCGACAGGGAGGGAAGGATTTTGGGAACCACTGAAAGCCCTTATAGTTACACCCTTGGCCAGAGGAAGGGGCTAAAAGTGGCCGGGGGGAAACCCCTCTATGTCTTGGAGGTAAAATCTACGGGGGAGATAGTCTTGGGTGAGGAGAAAGACCTA
>DAOVCL010000214.1 GCA_030670005.1 Candidatus Zixiibacteriota bacterium
TATATGGGTTATCTCTTGGATATGTCAATTAGGGAGCTGGAGAGAGTGCTTTACTACGAGTCCTATGTGGTTGTTGAACCGGGGGATAGTGGCCTGAAGCCAGGGGAGCTTATCTCAGAAACCGAGTATACGGAACTGGTGGAAGGGGGAAAGGAGTTTGTGGCCAAGATGGGAGGAGAGGCCGTGAGGGACCTGTTGAGCAGGATCGATGTGGAGGAGCTGTCTGCGGAGTTGAGGGCCAAGGTGAAGGTGGAGACCTCTGAGCAGCAGAAGAAGACCCTTCTTAAGAGATTGAGGGTCGTGGAAGCCTTCAGGCAGTCGGATAATCGGCCTGAGTGGATGATGCTTGAGGTCCTGCCAGTCATTCCCCCTGACCTGAGGCCGCTTGTCCCCTTGGAGGGGGGGAGGTTTGCCACCAGCGATCTAAATGATCTCTATCGCCGGGTGATCAACAGAAACAACAGGTTGAAGAAGCTGATGGAGATGAGGGCTCCCTCGGTGATCCTTAAAAATGAGAAGAGAATGTTGCAGGAAGCGGTGGACGCCCTCTTAGACAACGGCAGGAGGGCCTCCTCGGTGAGGGGAAGATCTAAAAGGCCTTTGCGTTCCCTATCCGATCTTTTAAAGGGAAAGAGGGGGAGGTTTCGTCAGAATCTATTGGGCAAGAGGGTTGACTACTCCGGTCGCTCGGTGATCGTAATTGGCCCGGAGCTTAAACTTCATCAGTGTGGGTTGCCCAAAACTATGGCCTTAGAGCTGTTTAAGCCATTCATTATCAGTAAGTTAGAGGAGAAGGGCCTGGTCCAGACCATCAAGAGCGCCAAGAGGCTGGTGGAGAGGGAGCACCCCCAGGTTTGGGACATATTAGAGGAGATCATTGAGGACCATCCGGTCTTGCTCAATCGGGCTCCCACCCTACATCGCTTGGGTATCCAGGGGTTTCAACCCGTGCTGGTAGAGGGAAAGGCCATCAGGATACACCCCCTGGTCTGTGCAGCATTCAATGCCGACTTCGATGGAGATCAGATGGCCGTCCATGTACCCCTCTCCTTTGAGGCCCAGTTGGAGGCGGCGGTGTTGATGAATGCGATGAACAACATCCTCTCCCCTGCTCATGGGAGGCCCCTGGCCATTCCCAGCCAGGATATGGTCTTGGGCCTGTATTACCTAACCAAGGAGAGTCCCAATAAGAAAGTTAAGCTGGGGATCTTTGCCAATCAGGATGAGGTCCTGGTGGCCCTCGATGCCCGCAAGCTAAGGTTACATACAAAGGTCAAGGTGAGGATAGATGGCCAAATTGTAGAGACCACCCCAGGGAGGGTGATATTCAATCAGATAGTCCCCTCCCAATTGGGATATATAAATGAGTGCCTGGACAAAAAGGAGATGGAAGAGATCATCTACAGGGCCCACCGCCTCCTGGGTAACAAGAGGACAGCGGATTTCCTGGACAGACTGAAGCAGATGGGCTTTGAGTATGTCACCCGTAGCGGTCTCACCGTGGGGATTGATGATTTCGTCATCCCGCCTCAGAAGGAGGAGTTGGTTGCCCAGGCCTTTCAGGAGGTAGAGCTTATCCAGAAGCAGTATGAGAAGGGGATAATCACAGATGGAGAGAGGTATAATAAGGTGATCGATACCTGGACCCGCACCACCAATGAGGTAGCTGAGGTTATGCTCGAGGAGATGAAGGATGATCGGGATGGATTTAATCCCATCTTTATGATGGCCGACTCCGGGGCAAGGGGTAGTCAGGATCAGATAAGGCAGCTCTCCGGGATGAGGGGTCTGATGACCAAGCCTCAGAGGAAGATTACTGGAGGGGTGGGGGAGATAATTGAGTCACCCATAACCTCGAATTTCAAGGAGGGGCTCTCTGTTTTGGAGTTCTTCGTCTCCTCCCATGGCGCCAGGAAGGGATTGGCAGACACGGCCCTGAAGACTGCTGATGCCGGTTATCTGACCAGGAGGCTGGTTGATGTGGCCCAGGATGTGATCATCACCCAAGAGGATTGTGGCACTATCTTGGGGCTGGAGATCTCTGCCCTGAAGGAGGCAGAGGAGGTGATCGAATCCTTGAGAGATAGGATCCTGGGTAGGGTGGCCTTGGAGGATGTCTACAGTCCACTGACCGATGAGCTCTTGGTAGGGGCTGGAGAGGAGATTGACGATGAGAAGGCAGCTATCATCGAGGAGAATGGAATAGAATCAGTGATAATCAGATCGGTCTTGACCTGTGAGGCCCCCAAGGGGGTCTGCGCCAAATGTTATGGCCGCAACCTGGCCACCGGGAGGATGGCCGAGTTGGGAGAGGCGGTGGGGGTGATGGCCGCCCAGAGCATTGGTGAGCCTGGGACCCAGCTTACCTTGAGAACGTTCCATATAGGGGGAACAGCAGGTAGGATAGCGGCCCAGTCCAAGATCTTGGCCAAACTGGATGTTCAGATAAAATTTAAGGATCTCGTGGTGGTGAAGAGGGAAGAGGGGTTGGTCGTCCTCAATCGTCAAGGGGAGATATACCTGGTGGATGATGAGGGCAGGGAGAGGGGCAAATATACCATCCCCTATGGGGCCACCTTGCGGGTGAGGGATGGAGAAAAGGTGAAGAAAGGGGATACCCTCTTTGAATGGGATCCATATTCCAACTCCATCCTCACCGAGAAAGGAGGAAGGGTCTCCTTCTCTGATCTGGTGAGGGAT
>DAOVCL010000203.1 GCA_030670005.1 Candidatus Zixiibacteriota bacterium
TGACGATAACCCTGGAGATGATGGTTGGGAAAGGCGGAGACCAAAAATCCCTCCTTTTGATAAATCGGATTTGCCCCGATGGAAAGAAGCTTCAATGAGAAGGAGAGCCTCTCCGGAAAGATATAGAAAATCCGCAGACAGGCCTCCACTGCCTCCCTGGCCTCAGCAGGGAGGTAGACCTCAAAGGGGTTCTTTCGACCGGAGAGGTGCATAAGCTGAAGGAGAAGGGGGAGACCAGAGGAGTGGTCAGGGTGCATATGGGAGATGAATCCAGCCCCAATTAACTCCTGGTCAATTCCGGTCCGCAAGAGAGATGAGCTACACCCCTCACCAATATCAAAGAGGTATCCCCTCTCCCCAACCTCAAAGAGATAACTGGAGCTCAACCGATGAGGGACCGGCAGACCGGAGGCCGAACCCAAGATAGTTATCCTCAACCTACCCCCTTCATCCTACCAATTACCCCCGTTGCCATCCACAACCTAAATTTCCTCCCTCTTAGCCACTGGGTGGGGCCTCCTTGTCCACGGCGGCGATGAAGTCCTCGATCTGTTTCAATATCCCCTCATGCGGGGTATTTACCGTAAGGGCATTAAGCCTCTCATCCACATCTATAAAGCAACTGTAGGTAATAACGCCCAAGTCCTTGATCCTTTCCCTGATTTCCTTGGCAGAGACAAATTTCAGATAAAAGGTCTTTATCATAATTCACTCCTTCCCTTACTTAGTTGAGCATTTCGGAATTTCTTAGAAATTCTGAAATGTCAGGGGTTAGTTGAAGGGGGTAGTCCCCCTTCAAGGGTGACAGCGGAGCAATCCGAGCAAGCGTAGGATTGCAGAGCGCCAGAGGGTCGAGAGACCCTATGGGGAAGTTAGCGACCAAAGGAGCTAACTGAGCAATTATAGGGAGGCAGGAATGAGTTGTCAAGACATTTTGCGGACTGTATTGGGAGCAAGGAGGGGACCAGAGCGTTGCCGAGGCCCAGGGTGTAGAGATGCTCTTTATCGTAAAATCCTTTGACAAGGCAGGGGTGACTTGTTATAATATGTGCTGGCTTAACAAAGGAGAAAAGAGATGGAGAGGCTTTGGGCCCCCTGGAGGATGAAGTATATTCTGAGCAGTAAGGCCGAGGGCTGCATATTCTGTCAGAAGATAGCCGAGAAAAATGACGAGGAGAATCTGATCCTCTATAGAGGGAAAAGCTCCTTTCTCATCCTGAACACCTTCCCCTACAACTGTGGTCATCTGATGATTGTTCCCTATAGACATATCGGGGACCTGGAGAAGCTAAGCGATCTTGAATCCTCTGAGCTTGTGAGATTAACCCAACTATCCGTTCAAACCCTGAAGGCTATCTTGAAACCTGAGGGATTCAATCTAGGAATGAATCTGGGCCGGGTCTCCGGGGCCGGCGTAAAGGATCATCTACATATCCACATCGTTCCCCGCTGGAATGGGGATACCAACTTTATGCCCCTCTTGGCCAACACCAAGATCCTGTCAGAATCCTTAAAGGAGACCTACAAGAAATTGGTCCAGGGGTTTAAAGTCAAGGGGTAGCTATGCCTGAAATGCCATTTCCCTCCCTGATGCAGGCCATAGCCTTAGGCTATAAGGCACATAAGGAAATGAGAAGCAAGATAGCCGACTTCAGGGACGATGGGATACTCATCTACCCACCCGACAGAAAGGGGACTACATTCAACCTTCCTGTGGGTGGCAAGGTAGCGGTGAGGTTCTTCGACGAGGAGAGCGCCTATGAGTTTCCTTCCACTGTATTGAAGAGGGTTGAGGAACCCTTTCTCTCCTACCTGCTCAGTTTCCCCCAGCAGGTGAATGTCCTCCAGAGGAGGAGGTTCTACCGACTAAAGGTGACGAATTTGGAGCTGAACTACTGTCTGGTCTCTCAGAAAGAGGCCAAGGGGATGGTCAATGCTGACAAGCTTCCCCCCAAGGATTACGAAAAAGGCAAGATATACAACATCTCCGGATCCGGGGTTGCCTTCTTCATTGGGGAGAAGAAAGATGAGATTAAACCAAAAAGGTTCCTTCACCTACAGATTGACCTTCCCACTGATTTCATCGAAACCTATGCCCAGGTGATCAGACAGTTTTCCATCAAGGACAGGGTATATGCGGGAGCAGCCTTTATAGGCTTAGAGGAGAAGATGGTGGACAGAATCGTGGCTTACATCTTTAAGATCCAATTGGAGGAGAGAAGAAAGCTCTTAGGCTTGTGATGAACCCTATTAAGGAAGAAACAAAAATAGAGGATATCCTGGAGGAATATCCTCAACTTGCCAGGGTCTTTACCCAATTTGGCCTCCCCTTAATTACTTTTCCCTTTATTGCTATCTTCGCTTACAAAAAATCCCTCTAAACTATCTCGGTTATTGATGTTAGACGAAGTTTTGCTCGACTACACATCATCTCATCTCCTTCTAATTCTTATCTTTGTTGGTTCTATGACTATTAGATTTTCCTTGAAATCATCTTCCAACAAATCATTAAATCTTTCCAGAAGCTGGCGGTTTATATCCGTGGGCAACATTTCGTTAGGAAAGTGCGCAACGACGATCCCAAAATGGTCCCCTAACGGAAACCGCAAGATATGTTACCAAAACCTCCATCGCCTGTAAGAATCACTGATTCTTCTCTTTACGCGAACTTATAAACTTCCTCATCCTCAGCTCCTCGAAGTCCATAGTCCCGAATATCCTTAACATTATATTCAGGCTCTCTAAGCATCGTTCCTTCGCATTGAGGGTCAGGTCTTGCTTTTTGCTATTTTCATATTTTCATGTCAAACTCCTCTCCTGGCGAGACCAACTAGCCATCTTCATAAGGCAAGATCTTAAAATTTGTGTCAAGTTTTTGGAGCAACCAAGAATAGATGGAGAAATAGATGTTCTGTGGGGGAGGAAGAGAGTGAAGAGCAATAGGACTGACCCAGACTTTGTTGGCTCTGG
>DAOVCL010000029.1 GCA_030670005.1 Candidatus Zixiibacteriota bacterium
AAGGGGGCATACCCCCTTCAAACAACCCCCGAACATTTCGGAATTTCCAAGAAATTCCGAAATGTAAAATTATCTTATAAACTCGGCCTGGGTTATTCACAAATTTGGGCCACGAAGACGCTAAGTCGCTCTGCATCAGTCTGTGAAATATTGTTTTAACCTGCAATTTTTCAATACTTTGGGGCTTGGTATTTTTGTGGCATATGAATTATTCAGGATAGTGGCTTTGTGGCTGAATATAGCATAGGAGGCAAATGAAAACATTAGGAGTGGCCTTTAGCGCCCGAAAGGAGGGGAACTGTCCGAGATCCCTCCAATACTGTTTAGAGAGGTTAAAAGAGAGGGGTTATGAAACTGAGCTGATAAATGCCTATGATCACCAGATAACCCCTTGCAGCCATTGTGGGTATGAGTGCTTCTCCTCCCAGAAGGGGGAGAGGCCAGGGCAATGTCCTCTCCAGGATGATGTCCCCTGGCTCTATCAAAAGTGTAAGGAGTCAGATCTGTCCATCTTTGCTATCCCCACCTATGGGGGACATCTCTCTGGTCTCTATATGGCCTTTGGGGAGAGAGGGCAGTCGCAGTTCTCCAGTTGGGAGGAGTTCCAGCAGGACTTCTCCTCCAAGGTTAACCTTATCATTATAGGAAACCTCAGCTCTGGGGGTGATATGGCCCTGCATGAGGCCCTCTCCGATTTCTATAACCTCAATCCCCTTCCCGAGACTTTGCTCCTCTCGGCCAGGGAGTGGGGGAGGGATTCCTTGAAGGGAGACCTGGTAGAGGAACCAGAGCTAAGGGGGAGATTAAGTCAATTTGTTGACCTTATAGACAGGAAGGGGAAGCTGAAGAAAGGAGGCCCCAATTGATTGAAGTTGAGAACCTGACTAAGTACTATGGCCCCCAGATGGCCATTGAAGATGTAAACTTCAGGGTGGAGAAGGGGGAGATAAGGTATCCGGATCAAATTATCATCTGTGAGAAGGACACCAGCGGAGAGTGGATGATGCCCAAACCGGACTCGACAAAGGTCAAAAAGTGGAAGATATCTGGTCTCTTCTCCAACCTCACCGGCCTGCGGGCAGAGAAGTTCCCACCCACAACCAAGCACCTCTCCAAGTATGGCCTCAAATCCCCCCAAGAGGAGATAATTCTCTATCAGGGGGGAAAAGAGCTGGTCTGGGTTCAGGTGGGAAGGAAGAAAGACGATCTGGTGTACCTAAGGGACAAATTGGAGGGGAAGTTCTTTATGGTCAAGGAAAAGGATGCAGAGCGGCTCAAGCTCAAGCCTGAGGATATAGAGGAGAAACCAGCCAAATAGCCTATGTGGATCGCAGGGATTCTTCTTCTTCTCCTCTCCTCGGGGGAATATGTCTCCGTCAACTCCTCGGTTGATGGAGCTAAGATAACCGTTGGGGACCCCATCGCCTACACCCTCACGGTGACCAGGGAGGAGAGCGTAAAGGTAGAACTCCCCCCGGTGGGAGTGAACCTGGGGGGATTTGAGATAAGGGACTACCACTCGGAATTTCTAAGGAATTCCGAAATGTGCCAGTTCACAGGGATCAGGGGTCAGTTTACAGCGATCAGGGACAGGAGTCAGTATTAAGAATTAAGGATAAAGATAAAACAGCAGAGATTGGGCGAATGCTTAATGGACTGTTATATAGGGCGTGAAGAAAGAGGAGAGCAATACAGTTGAGACCCAGACTTGGTCGTCCCGTTCAATAATTTCTTTCATTTTTAATTCTACATTCTTCATTTTACATTCGCAGCTTCGCTGCGATACCTGATCCCTGCCAACTGTCCTGCCGACTTTGAGCTTGACTAAAAGGCAGAGAACCATATTTTAAGAATGGGCTGGATGATAATGCTACATCGCTATGGTGTCCTCTGAGGGATAGAAAATAGAAATTGGGAAATTGCTTGTAGGGACAGGTCTTTAGACCTGTCCGAAGAGGCGGACAGACCTCCCGACCACCTCCGGCGGTCGGGACAAGTTCCGGTCTGTCCTTATGGTATTGCTCACAGCAAAAGAAAGGATGGAGAAATGAAGCACTTCTTTGGAATAATCGTAGCCTTCATGCTTCTCTCAGGCTCGGTTTATGGAGCCCAGGGAAAGACTCCCTTCAACTTGAGAGAGGTGATGGAGAGGGTGGCCCATCATCCGAGGATAGATGGGGGAAAGATCACCATTGATGGGCAAGTCTATCAGGCATCGTTTGATGGCTCTGGGGTCATCTTGTCCTCAAGGGATGGAAAGTACAGCTATAGACTTCCTATTGAGGATAGGTCAGGACCATACATAAAGGATGGCAAGGTATGCTATGAGACCCCTGATGGGGAGATGCAATTTAGCGGGAACAGATATGGTCTGAAATACCAGAGGATGATCAACGATCCTGGGTTCGGGAAATATCTGGGGGATTTGGTGATTGAGGCGAAAGGCGGAGGGGATCTGGCCCGTCCTGACAGGTTTATGCTTTCCGATGCCTTAGGCCGGAAGGTGCCATACAGGGTTGACAAAAGGGATCTTTGGATAGCCCATAAAGATCTTGCCTCGCTGCAATTTCCCCTCACCCTAAATGGTGAATTCCTGATTGACACCATCCTCGTTTATGTGCCTGCCCCTTGTGGACAAAGGATTCCTTCGGTAGCCTTTGATGGTACAAACTACCTTGTGGTTTGGGAAGATTTACGCAACCTCAATTGGGACATCTACGGAACCAGGGTGAGTCCATTGGGCACTGTATTAGACCCGGTAGGCATTCCCATATCAACTGCAGAGGGCTATCAATGTTCTCCTTCGGTAGCCTATGATGGTACAAACTACCTCGTTGTCTGGGAAGACTATCGCAACGGCAGCGATTGGGACATCTACGGGTGCCGAGTGAGTCAGTCAGGCACAGTGTTAGATCCAGTGGGGATTGCCATATCAACAGCAGTATATGGCCAATGGTCTCCTTCGGTAGCCTTTGATGGTACAAACTACCTTGTGGTTTGGGAAGGCTATCGCAGCAGAAGTGATTTAGATATCTATGGTGCCAGGGTGAGTCCATTGGGCACTGTATTAGACTCTGCTGGCATTGCCATATCAACTGCAGTAGGTGACCAGGCGTCTCCTTCTGTAGCTTTTGATGGCACAAACTACTTTGTGATATGGAGAGACGGGCGAAGTGGCAGTTATGATATCTACGGAGCCAGGGTGAGTCCATTGGGCACTGTATTAGACTCTGCTGGCATTGCCATATCAACAGTAACAAATGACCCTCCATCGATTGCTTTTGATGGCACAAACTACCTTGTGGTATGGGGAGACGGTCGCAACGGCAGCGATTGGGACATCTACGGGTGCCGGGTTAGCCCATCAGGCAGCGTATTAGACCCAGTAGGTATTCCCATATCAATTGCAGAAGGACATCAACACTTTCCATCGATTGCTTTTGATGGCACAAACTACCTTGTAGTATGGGGAGACGGTCGCCACGGCAGTGGTGATATCTATGGAACCAGGGTGAGTCCATCAGGTACCGTATTAGACCCAGCAGGCATTGTCATGTCAACGGTAGCGCATGACCCATCCTCTCCTTCGGTAGCTTTTGACGGCACAAACTATCTTGTGGTATGGGAAGAGTGGGGTTGTGATTCTGACATCTACGGGAGCTGGGTGAGCCAAGAAGGCGCAGTTCTGGACTCCGCAGGCGTGGCTATATCAACTGTAGCAAATAGGCAACGGTCTCCTTCGGTAGCCTATGATGGTACAAACTACCTCGTTGTCTGGGAAGACTATCGCAACGTCAGCGATTGGGACATCTACGGGTGCCGGGTTAGCCCATCAGGCACCGTATTGGACCCGGGAGGCATTGCCATCTCAACATTAGTATATAGCCAGTACTCTCCGTCAGTAGGCTTTGATGGCACGAACTACCTTGTGGTATGGGGAGACTATCGCAACGGCAGTTTTGACATCTACGGGAGCCGAGTGAGTTACTCGGGCACAGTTCTGGACTCAGCAAGCATTGCCATCTCAACGACGGCACATTGGCAATTGTACCCCTCGGTAGGCTTTGATGGCACGAACTACCTTGTGGTATGGGAATACCATCACAGCGGCAGTTGTGACATTTACGGAGCCAGGGTGAGCCAATCAGGTACCGTATTGGACTCATCTGAGATTGCCATTTCAACGGCAGCACATGGGCGATGGTCTCCTTCGGTAGCTTTTGATGGCACAAACTATCTTGCGGTGTGGCAAGACCATCGCAGCGGCAGTGATTTTGACATCTATGGATGTCGGGTGAGCCCATCGGGCACCGTATTGGACTCATCTGGGATTGCCATTTCAACGGCAGCACATGGGCAATATTCTCCTTCGGTATCCTTTGATGGCACAACCTGCCTCGTTGTCTGGGGAGACTATCGCAGCGGCAGTTATTCTGATATCTATGGTGCCAGAGTGAGTCAATCAGGCGAAGTTCTGGACTCAGCAGGCATTCCCATATCAACTGCAGAAAAAAGTCAGGAGTCTCCTTCGGTAGCTTTTGATGGCACAAACTATCTTGCGGTGTGGCAAGACCATCGCAGCGGCAGTGATTTTGACATCTATGGTGCAAGAATAAATCCATCAGGTTTGGTTATTGATACCTTTGCGGTTTCCACCCAGCCAGGAGACCAAGTCTCACCAGCACTGGCAAGAGGAGCAGGAACTCAACTCCTTATTGCCTATGCAGGTTTCGCCTCATATCCTTACAACACAAGGCGCATCTGGGGGAAATTTTATCCCTTTACCGGGGTGGAGGAAGAGCCAACCGAAGGGCCGTTGCCTCTAAGGTTTAGCCTGGAGCAGAACTATCCGAATCCGTTTAATGCAACCACCACCATCCGCTACGCCATCCCAGATAGAGATAGAGAGGGGAAACCGCACCGCACCACCCTGAAGATTTACAATATTCTGGGCCAGGAGGTAAAAACCCTGGTGGATGAGGAGCAGAGAGCAGGCAGCCATCGGGTTCTGTGGGATGGGAGGGATAGCTTGGGCGAGGAGGTTTCCAGTGGAATCTATTTTTGTAGGTTGGAGGTTATAGGTGATAGGTTAAAGGTGGAGAAGACCAGGAAGATGGTGCTGATCAGATAAAAAGAGAGACGAGAGACGAAAGACGATAGAAGAGTGAAGAAAGGTGAGAGGCGAAAGGAGGGAGAGCGTTCTGATCTGAGGGTGGGGAATTGAAATGGGGATGAGGTGGCAGGTCGAGGGTGTCTGGCCGCTCAGGCATTTGTAGTCCGTCAGGGCGAGAGCCCTGACGGCACAAGTGACGGTATGGAAACCCTAACTATAGAAAGACCAGAGCAAATTACTTGGGACTATGATAGGGAAGCTGATACGCTCTACATCTCATTTGGAAAGCCCAGGCCGGCACTGACGATGGATGTGGGCAGTGGGGTGCTATTGAGGTATATTGAGAAGACAGGTGAATTAGTAGGTTTCACAGTTATAGGGATTAGCAGCATTTTGAAATCGGAGTTGGGTTAATAACTGAATTGGTTAGGTATTCACGGCGCGGCAAAGCCGCAACCAAACAAGGGCCACGGATTACACTGAGAAAAAACTACTTAGCGCCTTAGGTATTCTTCTACCCGGCTTTAGCCGAGGGTTCTTGGGGCTTAAGCCCCTTCACCGGACTTGGATAGAAGGGCCTTCAAAGGCCCTTAACCCTGCACTAAAGTGCGGTAGAAGCAATAGGGGAGACTACAACGGATGTAAAAGGAGGCTAAGAGAGACGAACAGGCCCTCAGGGAGGATTCATCGGGGGAATTCTATGGAGCCATATCCAAGGCACTTACCGACTACATTGGAGACAAGCTTAACATCGAAGCCACTGGCCTGTCCACAGACCAGTTGTTAGATTTGCTCGAGGAGAGGGGTTATCCCCCAGAGGTGAGGGAGAGATATTTGAAGTGTTTTAACAACTGCGATTTAGCTCGTTTCTCTCCCTCCGGTGTATCCTCAGGAGAAATGGAGGAAACCCTGAGACTGGCCCAGGAGGCCATCCTGGCCTTGGGGAAAACCACAAAGCAAGGAGGAAAAAATGGGTAAGAGGGAAAAGAGGAAGAAGTCCACTTTTCAGGAGTACTTGGAAAGCATAATCATAGCAGTGCTCCTGGCTTTTGTGATCAAGACCTCCATTGTGGAGGCCTACAAGATCCCTACCGGCTCGATGGAGGATACCCTCTTGGTGGGTGATTTCCTGTTAGCCAACAAGTTCATCTATGGGGCAAGATTGCCCCTCATTGGGGTGAGGCTTCCTGCCATACAGAATCCCCATCCTGGGCAGGTGGTTATCTTTAAGTATCCATTGGACCGGAAGACCAATTATATCAAGAGGGTTGTGGCCACCGAAGGCCAGGTAGTGGAGATAAAGGACAAGAGGGTCTATGTTGATGGAAAGCTTGTCCCTGAGCCCCCCCATTCCAAACACACCGACCCCAGGAATATCCCTCGGGGGGTGAACAACAGGGACAACTTCGGCCCGGTGAGGGTTCCCAAGGGATATATATTTGTGATGGGCGACAACCGGGACAACAGCTTCGACAGCAGGTTTTGGGGCTTCTTAGATAAAAAGCTGATCAGGGGAAAGGGAATGATCATTCACTTCTCCTGGGAGCCTGATCCTTCTGCCCCGAGACTCTCCTGGGATAATCCGCTCTCCGCCATTCACCTCTTTTTCTATAACCTTATCCATTTTCCCAAGAGGATAAGGTGGAAAAGGCTCGGCGACCTGATAAAATGAGGGTGCTAAGGCCATCTCTGATAGCTTTGCTCCTTGTTGTCTTCTCCTGGGTGGTCTCTTTCCCCCAGGGTAGCCCCTCCCAAGCTTATAATCAGGGGAACAGGTTTTTTCAGGAAGGCCAGTATAAAAGGGCAATCGAAAGCTATGAGAAGGCCCTTGGTTCGAGTATAAGGAACAGCTATATCTTCTACAACCTGGGGAATGCCTACTACAAGGATGGTCAGCTTGGTAGGGCGATCTGGGCCTATGAGAAAGCCAATGTCCTTTCTCCGCGGGATGGAGACATTATCTACAACCTCGAACTCCTCCGTTCGCTTTTAAAGGATAATTCTGAAGTACCTTCCTCGGGGGGGATGATAGGGTTCTTCAGCAGGCTCCCCGGTTTTTTTACCCTGCGGGAACTCTCCTGGGGGGAGTCCATCCTCTATCTTTTATTTACCCTTTCCATCATTGGCTACCTTCTGGGATTTAGACCAGGTCTAAGAAGGGCAATGAGGTATCTGGTTACCATCTTTACCCCTCTATTCTTCGTCTCTCTTCTCCTTTTTGCTGCCCGGACATATGAGTTAAACTTTAAGCAGAGAGCGGTTATCTTGAGCAGGCAGTTGGATGCCAGAAGCGGTCCGGGTGAGGACTACACCAAGATATTAACCCTCCACGAGGGGATAAAGGTGGAGATAAAGGAAAGCAGGCAGGGCTGGTGCCTGATCAAGCTTCCCAACGGCCTGGGAGGCTGGATAGAGGAGGATTCCCTGCTCAGGATCTGAAATTAGATGCCCATCTCTGATTAAACACCGAAAATCACTGAAAACACTGACACAAGAGCAACTTAACAACCTTCTATAAATTCGGTGACTTCGGTGTTATTAACGTATATTTTGGGGTTATAGTTCCCTGATGTTTCGGTGTCATTCGGTGTTTTCACCCATTACTTGAGCTTATGCCTCCTTCCATAGGTAGCAATATTATCCGGTAAAAAAGAGCAATATATGCAGAGCAGATTTAGTGCATTTGGATTATTTTCGTTTTCAGTTCGCTAAGCTTAATAAGCTTTTTAACCTGTGCAAGGTGATTAAAGTTGACGGCTACCACAAGGCCAGTTCTGGTGATAGGAAATCTTCAGAGCTTTAAGGGAACCATCTATAATCTTCTACTTAATGGTTTCCGTATCCTCTATGCCCACACTATTCCCCAAGCCATTTCCAGAGACATAATCAATGAGGCCAGCCTGATCATTTTAGATGCCCAGGTTTCTCAGTCCTTCAAGATTGAAGCCCCCTCTGTTCCGATAATCATTGTAAGTGATAATGGATTTGGAGATGTCTGGGATGAATATTTTCTGAAAGGGTCACACATCCCCGCAGCAGAGGCCGCTGAAGTTCACAATGAGATAGATCGCCTCCTTTTTAATGGTGGTAAGCTGGAATCAATAGCGGCGGAAAGGTTGGAACTTGGGGAGCTGGATGGTTTTACTGTTCTCCAGTTGAACGGTGACCACAGTTCTCCCCTTAATGAGGGGATCCGTCGGGCATTGGATTTTATGGAAGAACATTATTTCGAGGGTATCTCCCTGAGGGATATTGCCAGGGCGGCCTGTTTGAGCTCCTACCACTTCTGTAGGCTATTCAAAAGGCAGATGGGAATTAACCTTATTCCCTACCTTTCCCGGTTGAGAATTAAGAAAGCCAAATCCCTGCTGGGAAGCACTCCATATTCTGTAACCCGGATCTGCTTTGATGTCGGCTTCAACGATCTCTCCCATTTCGAAAGGGTATTCCGATCCATCGAAGGGATTTCCCCCTCCACTTACAGAAAACAAAATCACACCTAAAAGCAAGAAATACAAGATAAATAGCAATTTGTGCAGAGCATTCAGGAACTACCCTTGCCATTCTGTAAGATAGATGGATGATAGGATAGTCAAAAATTTCGATCTGAGTTCCCTGGCTGAAGATGGTAATCTGCTCCAGAGGAAGCTCGGTGAGAAAATCTTCCTCATATTAAAAAAGGAATTGCGGAAATTGCCTAAGGGGGAGGTTCTCCTTCTCGATTTTCGTATGGTTAAATACGCCACATCTACCTGTCTGGTTGAGATCCTAAGAATATTTGATGAAGCCAGGAATGTGGAATATGAAAGAAAACATCTTCTGTTGAGGTTGGACCTGCGGAAAGAGGACTTCGTGGACTGTTTAAACCTGTCAATCAAAGATAGGAGTATCGTCCTCCCGGCGATAGATGGAAAGGGGAGATGGATGCTTTTGGGTGAGCTATCCAAGGCTCTGCGGGAGACCTTAGAGCTGGTAAGGGAGAGAGAAGAGGTTACCTCGGGCCAAGTCGGTGGTCACTTTAATATCCCCATCAGCGCAGCCAGCAACCGATTAAAACAGCTTTATCAGCTTAGGCTTATATCCCGCAAGGAGGAGACCATCTCCGAGTCTGGCGGTTGGCAATTTATCTATACCCCTCTTCCTGATCCAAGTCAAATCAAGGTCCATATCTGATGGAAACCTATCGAACAGCAAGAGAATACCTTCTTGATGAACTGAAAAGGATAGATTTGATCCTATTCTACTGGGTGCAAAAGAGTCGCCTCCAGCGTCAGGAGCAGAAAGTGGACGAGTTTCGTGGGCTCTACATCTCTGAGGAGGAGATAAGTTCCCTCTTCGCCCCCAAGGAGGAGCCTATCCCAGGGAAGATCAATTCTTCTTCACTTGAGCTAATTGAGGAGGCTATTAAGAAGAAGGCCGATGAGATCAAACTACGCCGAGCAAAATCCCAGGAGGCTGGTCTCTTATTCCCTCTCGACAGGTTGACCCGGGTCTTTGCCCTCAATAGCTTTGAAAGGGAGGCCCTTCTCTTCTCCCTTGCCCCTGAGTTGCACCTCAAATACGAGAAGATCTATGCCTATCTCCAGGACAATGTCACCAAAAAACGCCCCACAGTTGACCTATTACTTACGCTTTTGTGCCCAGATTTTGAGGAAAAAATGGACCATCGATCCCGATTCTGTCATTCTGCTCCCTTAGTGGCCAATCAGGTTTTGCAGTTCTTTGACGAGCCAGGGACAGTCCATCCACCACTTTTGGCTAAGTGGATCAAGGTGGATGAGGGCATTGTCAGTTTCCTTTTGGATGAAGCCACCATTGATGCCCGACTAACTCCTTTTGCCACCTGGGTTTATCCTGAAGCGACGATTAAATCATTGTGGTTGGAGCCATCGGTTAAAGGGAGGCTTTCGGATTTGGGGGCAACCATCGAGGATTGCTACAAGGATAGCTCTGAAGGGCTCTTTTTCCGTTTTAGCGGACCCTATGGTGCGGGGAAAAGGCTTGCCGCTGAGGCTCTATGCCGCTGGGCAGGGCTCAACCTCCTGGCCATTGATGTCAGACAACTTATCGCCTCTGACGCCGATCCCCCTTCCACTGTGGACCTCATCCTACGGGAGGGCCGGCTGAAAAATGCAGTCATATATTGGGCTAACGCAGATGACCTCTTCGGTCGCGGCGAAAAGGCGCAGGATTGGAACTCTGTTGTGTCCAACAGAATAAGATCATTCCCAGGGATCATGATCTTTGGCGGCTCAGCTTCATCTGATACGGAATTTTTTGCCGAAGGGCCTCCGGTTGTTCAGGTGGAGTTTCCTCTGCCCTCTTACGAGCTGCGCAGGAGCCTCTGGCAGAAACACCTGAGGGACATAGGCACAGAGCTTAAGCCAGCGGATCTATCTACGCTGGCTACTCACTTCAGATTGACCGGTGGGCAAATCCAGGAGATCGTCTCTACGGCTAAGGTCAATAGGCTTGAGGGCAAGGGAGACGATCCCATCCCCATTGATGATCTCCTTGATGCCTGTCGTTCCTATAGCCGACACAAATTGGTCAACCTGGCAGTCAAAGTGAATCCATCTCGGTCCTGGGATGATATCATCCTGCCTAAGGATCAAATGGAGGTCTTGCATGAGATCTGCCATTATGTCAAACATCAGCCGGTTGTGTTGGATGATTGGGGCTTTGGGGAGAAGTTGGTTCAGAGCAAGGGCCTGAACATTCTCTTCGCTGGTCCCTCGGGCACAGGGAAGACTATGGCTGCCGAGATTCTGGCAGGAGAACTGGGGCTGGATCTCTACCGGATAGATCTGGCCACCGTGGTCAGCAAATATATCGGAGAGACGGAGAAGAACTTGAATCGCATCTTTCGGGAGGCGGAGTATTCCAATGCCGTCTTGTTCTTCGACGAGGCTGATGCTATCTTCGGCAAACGCTCTGAGGTGCGAGATTCCCACGACCGCTATGCGAACATCGAGATAAGTTACCTCCTGCAAAAGATGGAAGCATACGATGGCATCGCCATTCTGGCCACAAACCTACGCAAGAATCTGGATGAAGCCTTCCTACGCAGGATGCATTTCACGGTGGAGTTTCCTATGCCCGAAGAGGAGAACCGGCTCAAGATATGGCGGCTTTGCTTCCCTGGTGCCGCCCCTCTGGCAAAGGATATAGACCTGAAATTCCTGGCTAAGCGATTCAAAATCTCCGGAGGAAATATCAAGAATATTGCCGTGGCCTCTGCTTTCCATGCCGCCGAAAATGGAGGCAAGATAGGTATGGCCAACCTGATCCACGCCACCAAGAGGGAGTTTCAGAAGATGGGTAAACTGATTGTAGAATCGGACTTCGGTGAGTTCAGACATTTGCTCTTTGCCGAGAAGGTGATCTCATAGGACGTTGGTGGAATGAGCGGATCGGAGTATTGGAATACCAGAGTATCAGGAAAAGCGGTTAGCAGTCAGCGCTCAGCTATCAGCCTTAGACCCATCGGGAGGGCCCGCTGAAGAATTTCAATAGCTGAAAGCTGACCGCTGATAGTTGAATGCTTGCTAAGAATCAAAGGGGAGAGACTAATGAGCGATCGAAAGGCAAGGGTGAGCGTCGAAAGCGACGCTGAGCGGGAGGAAACCAGGGCAAAGACCAACCGTCGAAAGCCAAGAGTGGAGAAACTGAAAGCTCAAGGGATAGAGCATGCCTTAGGGGCCAGGCAAACCGTCCCATCGTTGGAGGAATATGCTGGCCTTTTAGGCGATGAAAGGCTTTCGGACCTTACCAATCCGATGCGCGCGGCGGTTGATCCGTCGGCTGCCCTCCAGCGCATGGCCCTGTCTCCAGCGCTGCCAAGTGACATCCTGGCCCTCCAGAAAACGGTGGGTAATAGAGCGGTTCAGCGCCTATTAGCAGAAAGGAGCAGGCAGCCTGAGCGCGGCCCGGTGGGGGATAAGTATAAGCAAGAGGCCGACCGGCTGGCTAAGCAGGTAGTGGAGGCACAGCCAGAAGTCCAAATACAGCGACATTTCGATAAGCGGCAGGAAAAGAAGATGACTGAGGCTGCAAAGCTTGTGGGTATGGACGAAGACGAGATAGAAGCAAAGATAATGACAAGAAATAGAAAGCTAGAAGAAGCAGCGGAGCAGGAAGCGAACGCATTTTATCGAGAAATCAATGAGATCATGTTCAGGATATTAGGGGTTAGGAGAATGAGGACTACGGGGAAGAAAATCGAGGTCGGGGAGAGAGTAACGAAGTATTGAACTGATTAATACGTGCCATCACCTTCGTTATGGCCGCGGTTATCGCGGGGATAACACTGGCTGCTGCCTCAGGCATCTGGCTAGTTCTTGAAGGGGTATTGGGGATTGTGGTTATCGTGTTAGGAATTATGGTCCTCATCTGGTGGATCGTGAAGAAGATCGAGGAGCACGCCAGAGAGAAAGCCACAGAAGAAAGGGAAGAAACTCAAGAACAACGAATTATGAGAAACTCACGAATCTGCTCAAAAGTCGCGACATTGAGCCCCCAAAGCCCCCCCATCTCAGGCCGGTACCCACGAGGCGGGTACCTCCGCCGCCGGGAGGGTCCAGTGTCTGATCACGCCCTGAGCATTGCGATAACAGAACATTTCGGAATTTCTAAGAAATTCCGAAATGTCGGGGGATGTTTGAAGGGGGTATGCCCCCTTCAAGAGTGACAGCGGAGCAATCCGAGCGAGCACAGGATTGCGGAGCGCCATAGGGTCGTGAGACCCTCTGGAGAAGTTAGCGACCAAAGGGAGCTAAGTTCATCAAGGGAGATAGAGCCATGGGCGATCGGAAAACAAGGTTGAGCGTCGAAAGCGACGCTGAGCGGGAAGAGACCAGGGCAAAGACCAACCGTCGAACACGAAGAGTTAAGAAACTGAAAGCTCAAGACGTGGGAAAAGCCGTAGGTTCCCCTCGAACTGTCTCATCCCTGGAAGGAGAGGCTGTCATTTTAGGCGCTAAAAGGCTTTCAGATCCAGCCAATCGAGGACAGTTGACAAATGCGATGGTTTCGCTCCAAAAACAACAGGGCAATGCTTTTGTGCAGAAGGTGGTAAAGCGACTCCAGGCCTCTTCCGAAAGTGAAGCAGAAGAGGAATCCCTGGAAAAGACGGTACAGGACCTTCACCAACAGAAAGGTTCGGGTCTTCCAATAGAGGGTGAGACTCGTAAGGAGATGGAACAGTCCCTGGGGTACGACTTTGGCCAGGTGCGGGTACACACCGACGCTGCGGCCCATAAAGCCGCTGGAGAACTCAACGCCAAGGCATTTACCATGGGCACGGATGTCTTTCTCAGCCGGAAGCACAGTGGAAATTTGTCCTCGTCCGAGGGCAGAGAGCTTTTGGCCCACGAGTTGACTCATGTGGTGCAGCAGAGCGAGGGGAACCTAACCCTTCCCGGTGACAAGGTGAAGATGGGCCAGCCCGGGGACCTGTATGAGACCGAAGCAGACAAGGTGGCTGAGAACACGGCGAAGATGGCCTCTGTCCAGCGACAGCCTGAACCGGAGGAAGAGGAAGAGCTCCTCCAAGGAAAATTGGAGAGCAACGCTCTGCAACGACAGCCTGGACCGGAGGAAGAGGAAGAGCTCCTCCAAGGAAAATTGGAGAGCAACGCTCTGCAGCGACAGCCTGAACCGGAGGAAGAGGAAGAACTCCTCCAAGGAAAATTGGAGAGCAACGCTCTGCA
>DAOVCL010000014.1 GCA_030670005.1 Candidatus Zixiibacteriota bacterium
GGTGAAACCAGATGGGGTGAGCCTGGTCAGGTTTCCCAGAACAGACCTGAAGTTGTTCGTGGGATGGTTATAGACCACCGCATAGTTCTCCTTAAAGGCTATCAGGCCCAACTTGTCCTTCTTGCGGTAGGCATCCCGATAGACCAGGGCCAGGGCATTGGCCACCGCGGGGATGAAGTGGGCAGTGGAGGAGCTGACATCAACCACCAGGACTATGGTCATCGGTGCCCGATATTGGCGGAACCAACTCCTCAGATCTCCAGACTCGATCTTTACCCCTTTGCCCAAGGTGGAGAGGCCATGGCTCAAGAGTGAGGAGATCAGGGTAGGGATGAGGGCTAAATTAGAGAAGCTACTGGACTTTGTGGGCTGATACCTTACCCCCCTGCCCCGATCCTGGGAGGTGATGGTTGGCGCCCTGCGACCCAAATATGATCTGGAGATCGAGGGGGACCTTGTTCTGGATGGCCTAAGCTGAAATCCTTTGATGAAATTCTTCAAGGAATCCAATACCTTTTGAGCAGAGATTATGGGGGAACGGAGATGAGGCAAGATGGCCCTTACAGGTGCGCCCATTATAAATTGGGGGATCTCCCTGAAGAGATTCGTCTCCTTCTTTTTAGGAGATGGAATTCGCTCACTTTTCTCATAGGTTTCTTCCCTCCGTTTTTCCTCCCTGTGCCTTGTGACTATGTTGGAGAGAGCATAAACCCTTTCCCCTCTCTTCGGTCCTAAAAAGGAAATTTCGAAGGCCTTTTTTATCTCCTCTCTGCTGGCCGGCTGTTCAAATCCACCCTTACGGGTGCGATGGCCCAAGGCCAGATAGGCAGCCTGAAGAAGGTGCTCCCTCTCCACCTTTTCCTTTCCCTGAAAAGAGGCTAAGGTCAAAGCGGCCTTGGTGATGATTATGTCCGGACGGAGGCCATCAACCTCCAGCTTTATGCAGGCAGAGGAGATAGCCCTGAGCATCTGCTCGGAGATGGTGACCTTCTTCAGATTATCCCTGGCCTTGATAATCCTTCCCCTGAGGTCTTCCTGTTGCTGGGAATAGGATCTGATAAGAAAGTAAGGATCGGCCTCGAAAAGGATGTTTCTCTTTATGACCTCGGTCCTTTCCCCCTCATCCCTGAGGTTGGGCACCTCTACGGAGAGGGCCATCCGATCCAAGATCTGAGGCCTTAGCTCCCCTTCCTCTGGATTCATCGTCCCCACCAGGATAAAGCGGGAGGGATGGGAGACCGATACCCCCTCCCTTTCAATGCTGTTCCAGCCAGAGGCAGCGGCATCCAGGATGTCATCGGTGATGTGATCGGGAAGGAGGTTTATCTCATCCACATAGAGGATGTTCTGGTTAGCCAGAGCCAATATCCCTGGCTGTAAGGCTTTAACTCCCTCTTTAAGGATCTTCTCCACATTGATAGATCCAATCAACCTGTCCTCGGTAGTCCCCAAGGGAAGATTGATCACCCTCATCCTCCTTTCCTCAGTTGGTAGTTTCTCCCCCTGGGAGAACCTCCTACGGCAATCCTGGCACATATTGGTGGGGTCCTGGGGGTTACAGCCAAAGGGACAACCAGAGACTACCGGAAGAGGGGGGAGGAGGTCAACGAAGGAGTGGACCACGGTGCTCTTCCCGCTTCCCTTTGGCCCCTTGATGAGCAAGCCCCCGATGCGAGGGTTTATGGCGTTGAGGATCAAGGCCAGCTTTAGCTCCTCCTGATCCACCAGGGCAGCAAAGGGAAAGTTTGCCCTTCCTTCCTCGATCATATCTTCTCCTTTCTTAGATCCGATAACATCTTCCCTTAAAGTAACATACCAAAATGATAAGGGAATGTCAAACCCTTTCTCCCCTGACCGCTCAGTTGATCTCCGTCAGGGCAGGAGCCCTACCAGCACGGGAGAGCCGAAGTTGAGGGCCTATGTCAATTTTAGCCCATTCCCCTTGACTAAAGCACCCAGATAGTTATATTTCCTTTATGAGCCCCGCAGAGCTTGACCTTTCAGCTCCTATCCAGTTCCTGAAAGGGGTTGGGCCGAAGCGAGCCAAAGCCCTTAAGGAGGTAGGGGTGGAGACCGTGGAGGATCTCCTCCTCTACCTTCCCCACAGGTATGTGGACCGCAGCCTGCTTACCCCTATAAGCCGCCTGCAGGTAAACTCCACGGCCACCATTCTGGCCAAGGTAGTGGGAATAAGGGAGGAGAAAGGCAGAAGAAGGAGGTTGGTAGCGATCCTGGGGGATGGAACTGGCTTTGTGGAGTGCGTCTGGTTTCAGGGGTATAAATACATCAGGGGACTCTTAAGGGGGGGGGAGAGGGTAATGGCCAGCGGGCCAGTAAGGTTCTTTGGCAGGTTGCAGATGCCCCATCCCGAGTTTGAGATCCTGGAAGGGGAGGAGGAGGAGCTCATCCACACCGGAAGGATAATACCGATCTACCCCTCCACTGCAGGCCTAAAGGCCATCGGGTTATCTAACAGATCCCTGCGCAGCTTGATCAAGGGGCTCTTGGATTCCCTCCTCCCCCAGGTAGAGGAGACATTGCCCCTGGAGGTTATCCGCAGGCACTCCCTTCTCCCTCGCCAGGAGGCCATTAGCAACCTCCACTTTCCCACCTCCGGGGAGCTTACAAAGAGAGCCAGGGAAAGGTTGGCCTTTGAGGAGTTCTTCTTCTGGGAGTTAGTTATGGCCCTGCGCCAGGGGAGAAGGATCAGGAAAAAAGGCCTGCAATTCAAAAAGCCGGGTTCCCTGGTAAGGGACTTTATCGCAGGCCTTCCATTCGAGCTGACCTCTGCCCAGAGGAGGGTGTTGAGGGAGATATACCGGGATGTCTCCAGTGGAAAACCGATGCACAGGCTCCTACAAGGGGATGTGGGATCGGGGAAGACCATAGTTGCCCTGATCTCCCTTCTCTGGGCCGTAGAGAACGGTTATCAGGCAGCCCTGATGGCCCCCACGGAGATACTTGCCGAGCAGCATTACCATACCCTGCGGGGCCTTCTGGGCCCGATAGATCTGGAGACCCGCCTTCTGGTGAGCGGGATCCCCAAGGCCAGAAGGGAGGAGACCTTAGATGGAATAGGGAAGGGGGTTACGAAGGTGGTGCTCGGAACCCATGCCCTCATTGAGGAGGGGGTGAGCTTTTGCAATTTGGGGTTGGCGGTCATCGATGAACAGCACAAATTCGGAGTGGTGCAGAGGGCATCCCTCAGGGGAAAGGGCTCCTCACCCCACCTATTGGTGATGACCGCTACACCCATCCCCCGTTCCTTAGCCCTTACCGTCTATGGGGACCTGGATATCTCCGTCTTGGATGAGCTCCCTCCGGGAAGGAGAAGGGTAAAGACCATCTGGAGGGATGAGAGGGCCAGGGAGAAGGTCTATTCCTTCCTCAGGGACAAGATAAGGGAGGGGAGACAGGTCTATATCATCTGTCCATTGGTGGAGGAGTCGGAGAAGTTGGATCTAAGGGCCGCCACCCAGATGGCCGAACACTTGGGGAAGGAGGTCTTCCCAGAATTTAAGGTGGATCTCCTCCATGGGAGGATGAGGGGGGAGACCAAAGAGGAGATAATGGGGAGGTTCAGAAGGGGGAAGATAGACATCCTTGTCTCCACTACTGTGGTTGAGGTGGGGGCCGATGTCCCTAATGCGGCCATCATCCTGGTTGAGCATGCCGAGAGGTTTGGCCTCTCCCAACTTCACCAGATGAGGGGAAGGGTAGGAAGGGGGGAGCATCAATCTTACTGCATACTCCTGGTCTCCTATCCCCTCTCCTCAGAGGCCAGGGAGAGGATAGAAACCATCTGCCGAACCACCGACGGATTCAGGATAGCGGAGGCGGACCTCAGGTTAAGGGGGCCAGGGGAGTTTATGGGGACCAGGCAACATGGCCTGCCTCAGTTTAAGGTAGCTAATCTGGCCTCCGATGGTCCCCTTCTGTGTAGGGCCCGTGAGGAGGCCTTCGCGCTTGTCTCTAAGGGTCAGGCCTTGAAGGAACCATATAAGGGAATACTTTTACGCAGATTTCGGGAGGGAGGAAAGCTTTTGGAGGCTGGATAGGAAGATTTTTCCCTTTTTAGTCTGAATAATTCGCATGCCACAAAGGCACCAAGCCCCAAAGTCTTGATTAAATATAGACTAAGCGAATGTCCATAGGTTAATGCAGAGAAACTCAGTTTAATAAACGAGTGTTTTTATGTTTAATCTTTTCAGTGACTTAGTGGCTAATTTTTTTTGATAATTCAGGTTAGGGAGGGAGTTCCCTTGTAGATTCTTGATTTTGGGGTTATCCCGTACTTTTTGACCTAACCCTTTTGGCATAGCTTTTGCAGAGCAATAAATTGGTGAATCGAGAGATATCGGATTTCGAAGAGGGAACTGACCTCCTTCTTCTGGCTGAGGGACTTTTGGAGGATATAGAGCTGGAGAAAAGGAGGGTGAGTTCGGTGGTGAGGAGGTGCCTGAGACTCTCCCGGCTTATGGAGGATCGAGAGGCTGCCCTCTGGTTTGGTTTGGAGCTGGATGGTTTCTCCAAGGAGAACCTCCCTCCAGATGGGGGAGGTATAGGCTTCGACCGCCTCCTTTTGAAGAGCGCCCGCGTCTTCACCCGTGAGGAGAGCGAGACCCACCAGAAGAGGGCCTATCTGAACAAGCTTCCCTTGGTGGAGATAGAGGAGAGGATCAGGGAACTCAAGGAGGAGCTCTCCCAGACCAGATACCCCCCTGGCCTATTCTATCCCTCAGAATATTCCCCTCAGGTGGAGAGGGCCCTGACCAGAGTCGACCAGGAGAGGTTAAAGATCTCCCACCAGCTCACCGAATATCTCCTGGTCTATGAGAGAATAAAGGGGAAGGTCTACAATTGGGTTTTGGCGACTTGGACATCCCTTAACCTCTCCCGTCTCCCCCGCGGTTTCTTAGGACGCACCCAGAGGATAGTGGAGAGCGACTTAAAGGACCTCTGCCCCACGGCAATCTCCCAGTTGGTCTCCAAGTATAGGGATCTAAAGGAGAGAGGGGGAGATTGGGGAGATTTGATCGCCGAATGTGGTAAGCTCTTGAGGGCCTTCACCGATGCCGTCTATCCCTTTCAGGACGAGCCAATAGAGGGAAGCGATGGCCTGAAGAGGCAGGCAACCCCTGATCAATATTTCCTCAGGTTAACCGGCTTTGTCAGGGAGAAGACAGAGGAGGGACTCAGGAGAGATCTCCTCTTATCTCAGTTAAAAGGCCTTGAGGAAAGACTGGGGGCCTTCCTCCAACCCCTACCTCAACCCGATGAGGATGATGCCCACCTCTGTCTCATCCAGACCTATCTCCTCTTGGGAGAGCTGCTTAAGGCGATGAGGTAACAGCCCACGGAGGTCAAGGACAGGGGATCAAAAATCAGCAGTCAGGATTTTATCAGTTGCCGGCTGTCAGTTGTCAGTGATTTTCCTGATCTCTGGAAACTGATCCCTGTGAACTGTTTTTTGCTCACTTTTTCCTTGAGCTATAAGGTCAGTGCCCTTATATTGCCCAGATGGGTAATGGATTAAGATTTCCTGTGAAAAGGTTTGTGGCCCTCGATCTGGAAACCACAGGCCTCGATGCGAAAAAGGACTCCATCTTGGAGATAGGGGCGATTAAGGTAGAGGGGGACAAGGAGGTAGAGAGGTTCAGCCAGATAGTTGACCCTGGTGTTCCCATTCCTCCCTTTGTGGTCAGACTTACTGGAATTACCCCCCATCAGATCCGAGGGATGCCGCCGGTGGTTGAGGTCCTGCCCCACCTCCTCAGATTTGTGGGAGACTCCCACCTGGTAGCTCACAACCTCCCATTTGACCTCTCCTTCCTCAAAGGGGCTGCTCGCAGGGCTGGGTTGACCCTTCCCCAGTCTACTGGCTATGACACCCTTCAGCTCTCCCGGATAGCCCTCCCATCCCTCAGGAACCATAAGCTATCTACCTTGGCTTCCTGCTATTACCTCCCCTCCCAGGGAGGGCATCGGGCGCTCTCTGATGCCCAGGTGGTGGTCCTGCTCTTCCCCCTTCTCCTCGCCGATCTGGCCCATCTCTCACCGCAGATAATATCCTGGTTGATCAGGCTCTCCCCGGCGGGCCCCCTATACTCCCTCTTCAGGGACCTCGCCGGATGGGACACCTCACCGACTAAAAAGGATACCAAACTCTTTAAAGACTTCTCCCAGCGGAGAGAAGGCAGGCCTATCCGCCCGAAGAAGGCGGACTTAGAAGCCAATCCTGTGGCCGAGGTGATAACCGCGGCCTTTAATCGCTCCCGGTTTCTCCTGGTTCAAGGAGTGGGGAAAAAATCGGCCTGGCTTCTGCCCACGATTGACTGGGCCGAGAAGAACTCCGAAAGGGTGATAATCTCGGCTCCGGCCAAAG
The DNA here is from genome assembly GCA_030670005.1 of Candidatus Zixiibacteriota bacterium. Classification (GTDB taxonomy): domain Bacteria; phylum SM23-81; class DAOVCL01; order DAOVCL01; family DAOVCL01; genus DAOVCL01. The sequence continues at coordinate 6,386 of DAOVCL010000014.1, forward strand.
CCCTCCGAGATATACCCTTTCCCGCCAAGACCGTTTTCATCAAGGGGAGGGATAATTACCTCTGTCTGAAGAGGTTCTATACTGTCCTGGCCGAACCAGACCTCCTTCTAAACGAGAGGGAAAGGGAGGATATCCTCCCCCTGGTAGTCTGGGCAGATCAGACCAGATCTGGCGATATAGCCGAGAACTCCGGTTTCCAGCTCTTTCGTCACCTTGGCCTCTGGAGGAAATTGAACGCAGGTGGTAGTTTCTGCCTGGGGGAAAGGTGTGACTACTACCTACGTTGTTGGGTTACCAAGCTTAGGGAACTCTCCCAGGAGGCAAAGGTTATTCTGGTGGACCATTCCCTCCTTTGCTCCGATCTGACCTCAGACCGTCCTCTCCTTTCTCCCTACCGCTACCTTATCGCCGAGGAGGCAGATGATCTGGAGAGGGCCGCCGCCAGGTCTCTGGGGGTTGAGCTTGACCTCGAGGAGCTCTCCTCTTTTTTGGAGACGATATACAAGAGGGGTAAACAGGAGACTGGTCTTGTTCCCCTGCTTTTAAAGGAGTTAAAAGCGGATTCCTCAAGGGTGGTTCTCCAAAATATGACCCTGGCGCTTAAGGAGGCGGTGGTAGAGGCAGGTAGGGCCAATAAGGACTTCTTCGCTCAGCTTTCTCAATGGATCCTGCAGAGGGTTGGTGACCAGAACCCCACCTATAGGGTTAGATATGGGCCCCATTGGCCCCTGAAGGATGATCCTCTCGTCGAGAGCCTGGCTGAAGTAAGGAAGAGGCTGGCTGAGATCTCAGCGGAATTGAAAGGTTGGGATGAGTTAAAGTGGATATTTCAGGCCCAGGCTGCTGACTGTGAGAAAATCCTCGCTAAGATTGACCATCTTCTCCACCCAGAGGGGGAGGATTGGGTCTGGTGGGTAGAGATGAGAGGGGAGAAACAGGCTTTTAGGCTTGTCTCCCTTCCCATAGACATCGCTCAAAGACTTAAGGAGAGTCTCTACAAGAACCTCTCAGCCGGGGTCTTTCTCTCAGTCGGCGGGGATTTCTCTTATCTGGCTAAAAAGTTGGGACTTAACCTCTTGGAGAGGAGGTTGGCTTATTATACTCCTCCTCGTCAACCCTCTAACCAAATTCTACTCCTTCCTTCCTATCTTCCCCTTCCCCAGTCAGGCAAATTCACTGAGGGGGTGAGCGAGTTGATCAGGGAAATCGCTATGAAATTCCATGAGGGGACCCTCGTCCTCCTTCCCTCCCAGCGGATGCTCCAACCTATCTATAACCAACTGATGCCCCAGCTTTGCCGGGAGGATATTGACCTCTGGGCAGAGGGGTTCGATGGATCAAGATCAAAGGTCAGGGAGGCGTTTAGAGCCTCCCCTCAATCTGTCATTCTGGCCACCAATAACCCCCGGCTTGATCTGCCGGTGCGGATCCTCATCCTGGTTAAGCTTCCCTTCCCGAACCCAAGAGAACCTCTGGTTGCGGCCAGGATGGAGAAATTGGATAAGGTGGGAATAGACCCCTTCAACAGTTATTTGGTCCCTGAGACCATGACCAGGTTAAGAAGGACCTTGGAGGTGGTTATCAAAAGCCCAGAAAAAGGGGTGGTTCTCCTCTTTGATCGCCGGCTGATAGATAGGGCCTATGGGAAGCTATTCCTCAAGGGCCTTCCACTCAAGCCAGTAATCTGCAATAGCCAAGAGATGGTTATGAGGGAAATCGAAAGGTGGTTGGGTTAAGGCAACAGTTCCCAGGGATCAGTTTTCGGGGATCAGGGAAAGGGATCAGGATTAAGAATTAAGGATTAAGATAAAACAGTGGAAGTTGGGCGAATGCTTTACAGTTTACAGGGGTCGGGAAAAATCCGTGATAACTGACGAATAACTAACTGCTGATCCCTGCTCCTCGTGAGCTGTTACAATCTGCAAATCTTTTTCTTGACTAATATATTCTTGTGGGTTATCTTTAGCCTAGGCGAGAGTGGCGGAACTGGTAGACGCGCTGGACTTAGGATCCAGTTCCCTGAAAGGAGTGGGGGTTCAAGTCCCCCCTCTCGCACCAGGTAATATTATGAAGGTGAAGATAGAGAGTCCAAGGCCCTGTCAGAGGGTGCTGGAGGTGGAGGTTCCGGCCGAGAGGGTAGAGGAGGAGTTCGGCTCTGTATTTAAGAGCTACAAGAAAAAGGCGACCATCCCTGGCTTCCGCAAGGGGAAGGTCCCCCCCTCCGTCCTTCAGGCCAGGTTTGGCCCCAGGATAGAGGGCGAGGTTCTTAGCAAGCTTCTGCCCCTGGCCTATAAGGAGGCAACCCAGAGGGAGAAACTCATTCCCATTGATAAGCCACAGCTTAGTGATGTAGAGTTTAAGAGGGGATCACCCCTCCGCTTCAAGGCGACTGTAGAGGTAAAGCCGGAAGTGAAACTGGGGGATTATCTGGGGCTGAAGGCCACCAAGAGGTTAAGGAGGATAACCGATAAGGAGATCGATGAGGCCCTCGATAAGCTGAGATGGGAGAAAGCTATCCTCACCCCAGTGGACCGGGGGGCCAGGGAAGGGGACATTATCATCATCGGGTTGAAGGAGGAGGGGAAAGCTGAGGAGGAGTTGGAGGTGGAGCTGGGCCAGGGAAAGCTCCTTCCCCAGTTTGAGAATCGACTTGTGGGGATCGTAAAGGGGGAGGAGAGAGGGATCGAGGTGGACCATCCGGATACCCACCCAGATGCCAGATACAGAGGGCGGAGAGTAAGGTTTCAGGTCAAGGCGATGGAGGTGAAGGAGAAGAGGCCACCTCAGTTGGACGAGGAGTTCTTGGAGGAAGTGGGGAACTTTCATAGCCTCAAAGAGTTGAAGGAGAAGATAAGGGCTGATTTTAAGGTTGAGGCCGAGGCCGAGGCCCAAAAGGAACTCACGGAGAAGATCTTAGATCGATTGATTGAGGCGGCCTCCCTGGAGGTGCCGGAGTCGATGATCAGAACTTACTTGGATTACCTAGTCAGTCAAGCCAAGAAGAGATATAAGTCAGTAGATGAGAATGGGATAAGGGCTCAGTATCGCCCCCAGGCCATCAGGGAACTCACCGCCTCCCTAATCTTAGAGGAGATAGCCAAGAGGGAGGGGATAGAGACCAGCCCTGAGGAGGTGGAAGAGCGGGTGAAGCAGGTGGCTGAACGCTATAATATGGGGGAGGATGAGGCCAGGGATTGGCTGATCAAAACCGACCAGATGAAAGGCCTGGTTCAGAGGATAAAGGATGAGAGGGTCTTCGACTTCCTTATAGGAAAGGGAGAGATAACCACAGTTGGATCTGAGTGACGGCAGTGCCAAATAGAATGTGAAAAAACCACAGAGGGAAAATTAATTCTCTGTGGTCTCTAAAAGAGTTTCCCTTGAAGGATATAACAGAGATAATAGTTGCATCCGCTATTGAGGTCCACACAACTTTAGGCCCGGGTCTATTGAAAAGTGTTTACGAAGAAGCGCTGGTTGGCGAATTTAAACTGAGGGGGATCGATTTTGAAAGACAAAAGGAGACCATGCTCAAATACAATTGGGATTAAGAGTTCACAGAGGGGAGGGGAAAATCTTTCATAAGTTCTCAACATTCAAGAGTCTCTTTACTACAAACTTGCAAGATCTTGTTTTTTTGCCAAAGTTTTTTCAGGCTGCCTTGACGGGGTCTCCATTTTGACTGAAAATAGAAATTGGAAAATGGAAAGAGCATTGCTTTCTGTGTGGCTCCGTGGTTATCCGTGGTGACTATTTAGCATTCAGCCTTGACCATTTTTGTGGGTGGCAGAAGAGGGCTTCTGCCACCTCAAGCTAATTTTTTATTTTCACCTTTCCATTTTCGCCTTTACGATCCACGATTCTCTTATTCGTGTAAATTCGTCTATTCGTGTCATTCGTGTTCTATAGATTCCGTGAAATCCGTGGCTGCTGTTTGTTGTAGCTTTGCTGCGTTATGTTCTCCGTGGTTAGGTTTTTGACATCACTGAGATTGGCTCAAGGAGGAGATATGATTCCGTTTGTAGTGGAAAAGTCGGGGAGAGGGGAGAGGGCCTATGACATATACTCCCGACTCCTGAAGGATAGGATAATATTTATCGGAGCTCCCATTGACGATTCGGTCTCCAATTTGGTGATAGCCCAAATGCTCTTCTTAGAGGCGGAAAATCCAGAGAAGGATATCTATCTCTACATAAATACACCCGGGGGAATAGTATCATCGGGTTTGGCCATCTATGACACTATGCAGTTCGTCAAGCCGGATCTCTCCACCACCTGTATGGGACAGGCGGCCAGCATGGGGGCTCTCCTTCTGACCGCAGGTGCTAAGGGGAAGAGGGCTGCCCTTCCCAACTCCAGGATAATGATCCATCAACCCGGGGGGGGGGTTAGTGGACAGGTGAGCGACATCGAGATTCATGCCAAGGAGTTCTTGGTCCTGCGCAAGAGGTTGAATGAGATCTTCGCCAAACACACCGGACAGCCACTGGAGAAGATCGAGGCGGACACGGACCGGAACTTCTTTATGTCCGCAGAGGAGGCCAAAGAGTATGGACTCATAGATGAGGTTTACCAGAAGGGGAGGAAGTAGATGAAAGAGATGAAGGAGAGAACATACCCCCCTGGGCCGAGGTGCTCCTTCTGTGGTCGGGGGCCGGGTGAGGTGGAGAGGCTGATCTCCGGCCCATCAGCCCATATCTGCAATGAATGTGTCAGGTTGTGCGAGGAGATCCTTGAGGCCGAGGAGGAGAATGATGCCCTCTTCTGGGAGAAACAGAAACTCCCCACTCCGGAGGAGATAAAGGCCTTCCTGGATGGCTATGTCATCGGTCAGGAGAGGGCAAAAAAGGCCATCTCGGTGGCCGTCTATAACCATTATAAGAGGATAAGATACGGGAGCAAAAAGAACGATGTTGAGCTGGAGAAGAGCAACATCCTGCTCATCGGCCCCACGGGGACAGGCAAGACCCTGCTTGCCCAAACCCTGGCTAGGTTCCTGCAGATCCCCTTCACCATTGCCGACGCCACCCCCCTTACCGAGGCGGGATATGTGGGTGAGGATGTGGAGAACATCTTAGTCAGGCTCCTTCAAGCAGCAGACTACGATGTCTCCAAGGCGGAGAAGGGGATAATCTACATTGATGAGATCGACAAGTTAGCCCGAAAACAGGATAGCCCCTCCATCACCAGGGATGTCTCCGGTGAGGGGGTACAGCAGGCCCTGTTGAAGATCTTAGAGGGAACTATCTCCGGGGTCCCCCCCCGCGGGGGAAGGAAGCACCCGGAGCAAAACCTGGTCTATTTAAACACCAGGAATATCCTCTTTATCTGTGGGGGGGCCTTCTATGGGCTGGAGAAGATAATCCAGAAGAGGATAGGCCAAAAAATGGTTGGCTTCGCTGCTCCATTAAGGGAAGGGCAAGGGGACACAGGGGATATATTCTCCCAGGTGGAGACAGAAGACCTCCTGGCCTACGGACTCATCCCCGAGCTCATTGGTAGGCTTCCTGTGGTAACCACCTTAGATAAGTTGGACGATAAGGCTATGATTCGCATCCTGGTGAGGCCAAAGAACTCCCTCCTCAGACAGTATCAAAAATACTTTGAGATGGAAGGGGTAGAGCTGAAACTTGCCCCGGATGCTCTCAAGGAGATAGTGAACCTAGCCAGAAAGAAGGAGATGGGGGCCAGGGGATTGAAGTCAGTGATGGAAAATGTTATGGGGAGTATTATGTATAAGCTTCCCTCCCTCTCTGGAGTGAAGGGATGTCTTCTCACCAAGGATGTGATGGTCAAAGGGGCAAAACCCATCTACACTATGGAGCCAAAGAGGAAAAGGAAGAGGGCATAGGAGATGCCCAGCCGGGTAGTGGTGGGGCTCCAATGGGGGGATGAGGGGAAGGGTAGGGTAATAGACTCTTTGGCCGGGGAGGCTGATATTGTCGTCCGCTATCAGGGGGGCGCTAACGCCGGACATACGGTCTGGGTAGATAGCAAAAGATATGTATTTCATCTTATCCCCAGTGGCATACTCCATCCGGAGACAACCTGCATTATGGGAGGGGGAATGGTGGTGGACCTCCAGGCCCTCCTCGACGAGATCGATGGGTTAAATGATAGGGGAATAAACACCCAGGGGCACCTCTTCCTCTCCCCCAGGGCCCACTTGGTCCTCCCCCAACACAAGGGTTCTGAAGGGTTGTGGGAGAAGAGGATAGGAACTACCCTCAAAGGTATAGGCCCTGCCTATGCTCAAAAGTATGCCCGGTTGGGGGTGAGGGTAGGAGATCTCTACCAGGAAGGACTGGAGGAGAAGTTAAGGCTCTCTTTAGCCGAGGAGGATATACAGGGGCTGGCCCAGAGGTTGCAGGAACAGGGGGAGAGGATAAGGCCCTATATCAGGGATGTGGAGCCCTTACTCAACCGGGCCCTGCAGGAGGGAAAGAGTCTCCTCTTTGAGGGAGCACAGGGGACCCTTTTGGACATTGACCAGGGGACATACCCCTTTGTCACCTCCTCCCATACCACGGCAGGAGGGGCCTGTGTGGGGACGGGGGTTGGTCCTACTAAAATTGACGAGGTAATTGGGGTAACGAAATCATATGCCACCAGGGTGGGAAATGGCCCGTTCCCCACAGAGTTAGGGGATGAGTTGGGAGAGCTCCTACAGAGAGATGGGGAGGAGTATGGGGCCACCACTGGCCGTCCCCGTCGCTGTGGCTGGCTCGATCTGGTGGCCTTAAGATATGCCTGCCAGGTGAATGGGGTGCAGAGGGTGGCCCTGACCAAACTGGATGTCTTGGATCGGGTTCCCCGGATTAAGCTATGCGTGGCTTACCTATATAAGGGAGAAAGGATCGAGGAGTTCCCCCTCAGCCTGGATCACTGTGAGCCCGTATATGAGGAACTGCCTGGATGGGAGAATCCCACCAAGGGGACAAGGGATTTTGGGAAGCTGCCCCAGAAGGCCAGAGACTATATTAAAAGGATAGTTGATTACATTGGAGTAAAGATATGCTGGGCATTCACCGGCCCCAGGCGGGAGGATGTGGTTGAGATGGGGTAACAGTTGACAGGGGACAGTTGTCAGGTATCAGGGTTCTTCCATTCTTAATTCTACATTCTTTGCCCCGTTAAATAACAAGTTCCACCAAAAATTAGAGAGGTGGAAACGGAGTTATGAGAAGAAGGATTCAACCTTGTAAAATAAGCAAATATTTAACGGGGTGAATTTTACATTCTAAGCTTACCTGACTGCTGATCCCTGAAAACTGACCTTTAGACGGGATAGACATGGATGAACAGGATATACAACATTCATTAAACACCGAAAGTCACTGAATAACAAAAATGCTAAAGGAGAATGTGCATTGTAATTTTTCTGTAGTTTCGGTGGCGTTCGGCGTTTTCTTGGAGAAATTAAAAATCCTGTAAATCCTGTTTATCCAGTCAGATAAGTTCTTTTGGGGGGCGTAGCTCAGTCGGTAGAGCAACGGCCTTTTAAGCCGTAGGTCGAAGGTTCGATCCCTTCCGCCCTCATCAATGTGCGCCGCTAGCTCAATTGGTAGAGCAACTGACTCTTAATCAGTAGGTTCGGGGTTCGATTCCCCGGCGGCGTACTTGGAATTGGGGTCAGGCTGAAAAATAGAAATAACTACCACTGCAATTTTGATGCTATGGATTGGAATTTCTCATCATCGAGTTTTCTTTCTAAATGTGGTATTATCCTGGGCACCTTTCTCAAATATTCTGCAATCTCCTTACGTTTATATCTTGTGTATAGAAGACTTAACCACACAAAAAGACTCCTCGCCTCCATGATATCCTTTCTTCTACTCCTGCCACGGAGATCATTCTGAGTTACTCTCATCAACTCTTCTATCTTCCTGGCTATCTGAAGGTCTGGGGGGTCAAACCTCTAATTACTAATTTAGACAACGGTTCTTAGAGCCATACTCACAGCTCCTTCCCTGACATCAAACTGCCTGCCTCAAAACAAAAACCCGCCTGCTTACCCCTTTAACAAGGATTTGCAGGTGGGTTGTAAAAACATCGGACAAGAAGTAGTCCTGTCCACAAAGCTGGAGAATAAAAAGCGAACCCCCCCTCAGCCCCGTCCCTACAATAAGGGCCGAATTCCATTTTCTCTCCGGTGCTTTTGGACAGGCTCAAACTGCCCTATTCAACTGACTGAGAACCCCAAAAGGTTATCATAATCAGAAATCGCCTTCAGGAGGTCATCAAAATGAGGGAGGGAAGACCGAAAACTTGATCTGGAGGCGATTTACTACAGAGAGCATCCAATTGTTTACTCCCCAGGGTCATTTCGACCGAACCCCGAGGCAAGCTCGGGACAGGCTCCGTGAGCGGAGAAATCTGATTTTGCCTGAAACAGATTCCTCGATTCCGCTTCGCTCCACTCGGAATGACATGAAGAATGTAAGCTATTTAGTGACCTTGGCAGTAGCTCTCAGATAGCAATGGAGCCGGGTTGAGTTTAGGACTTCTCTCGAGACATCATCGGCTACTTCAGGATGTAATCGGTTATCTCCTGGCTTGTCTTTTTTAGTTGATCTGACTTTATCGTGCGGAGGGCCCTTCTCTTTGCCTCCTGGTAGGTGAGATGGCCCTCTCTCCCTTCCTTGTCCGAGGAGGAGATGAGCTGGTTGGCTGTTCTATCCCAGACCTCAACCCCGAGGACCCACCTGACAAACTTCCAGTTTCGGTCCGAGATCCCGCTGCGTTCCCATTCCAACCTTCCCTTGATAAGTATATCCGCAGGCTTTCCCTCAGGAGCCACGGAGAGGCCCTGGTTGACCAATAGCTCGGTCAAGGCTGCCGCTAATTCCTCCCCATAATCTCCCTCTATTTCAACTTTAATGAAGAGCCCTCTCAATCCCTCTTCAAATCTTCGAGCCAGCTTCCCCGGGTCATATCCAGGCTTCACTCCCTTACCTTCAGCATCCACCACCCTCAAGTCGGAGTTTAAGACCTCCCTCAACCGCAATTTATCCATAGCCTTTTTCAGGATTTTTATCTTTTCCAATTTTCCTTCTCCCTTTGATCTAAGAAGGTGCTCAATCTCCCTGTCTAAATGCCCTATCTTCTCCTTGAGGGAGGTTCCTACCTGATCCCTATCCAAAACGGCCAGGGCATAATACCTCCCGGTGTCAGGATCTTGGTAGACCTGGGCTATCCTTACCTGACTGAGCACCTTCTGGGTGGAGAGATCGATGGAGGATTCGATGGTGAACTTATGCTCCTCCACTTGGGCATTTTTCTGGACATATCTTTCCCTGCTCTCCTCTTGAGATTTTACCTTAACCTGAAATATCTTGGAGATTCCGGCGTAGGCATCGGCCTCTGCATCCTTGGCCGTCACCCCCTCCCCAATAGCGGTGAGATAGAAGCTGGAAGGGTGTTTGGGGGAGGAACCGCTTAGCCAGAGGGGAGGTTCAGAGCCCCTCATCTGGGTTGTCCCGCAGCTTAAACCAGCCAGAAGAAGGGCTAAAAATATGTTCCCAAAATTTATCCTCATCTTCCCTCCTTATTTGAGGCAATAACCCTCTAAGACCTTATAACCTCTTCTCTCTAAATTGAACTCAGGAAAGTCCACCTCCTGGAGGATCTTCCCTCCCGAGGAGGAGAACTTAAGCCTTACCCGGTGGGGCCCAGGGTCAAGGGAGAACCGCCCAATATAGACCTTGGCCGGAAGGGTCCGCCAACAACGTAGATCCGCCCGCTCCGAGGCCTTAACGACCTCATCCAAGCCAAATTTCAACAACCGGGGAAGGCCCCCTTTTCCCAACTTCTTTTTTGCCTCCTGATCCGCCTTTGCCTTAGCCAGGGCCCGAGCCACGGCCTTGGCTTCAATCAAGGGCAGTCTATCCTCCAAGACCTTGCGGGCGATAACCTCGATATCCTCTGCCAAAACCAGGGGTTGGGCTTTCCCATCAATCAGAGCCTCCACCGAGGCTATCTGGGAGGGGCGGGGGGCGAAGCGAGGAAGGGCCAGCTTGAATGTGTATCCGTTCCCCTCTTTGTCCTTCGTCTCCACGGTGAGGCTAAACTCCTCCTTCACCGGCCCCCGGCCAGAGAAGGCCAGGACAAGGACCTCTCCCCTCTCCTCCACCTCCTCCTGATTTATCCAGTTTATGGCGCCAAACTTGGCCTGAAATCGATTGAACTGATCTTCTCTCTCCAGATATTGAGAAAGCCGGAGTAGGTCCTGGGCCAAGAAGGGTGGAGAGGGAAAGGGATATATCTGAGATTGGCTAATATATGCCTCATAGGCCTTACGGTAACAGATGTAGGCGTCATCCTTTTTCTCCATCTCCTCATAGATAAATCCGGAGAGATATTGGGCAAGGCCATCCTGGTGATACCTCCCCTTCCCCTCATATTTGTCCGCTAAGAGAGATAGCTTGTGACCAATCTTCCTGGCCTCTATCAAGGCCTCCTCAAGATCCCCCATTTGAAGGTAGTTCAAAGCGAAAAAGAAATTGGTCAAGACCTTTTCAAAATCCTCCCCCTCATAGGGCAAGAGGTTATTATTGATGAGAAGGGAGGTGGCCTCATCCCTTATCCTCTTGGTATAAAGCTCCTCCATCCTCTCCTCTGCCTTAAAAAGGAAGGAGTTGCTCTCCTTGAACTTTCCCCCAAAATGGAGAAGCAACCCCCTGTCCAGATCGAAGAGGACCCTGTTTCTCTCCCCGTATCCCTTAGACCAGCTCTTGGCCACCGCCCCCTCAGCCCCCAGCCAGTCCCCCTCATTCATCTTGGTCTCAATCAGATGGTAGTGTTTGAGGGGAGTGGCACAGCCCAGGAGGAGGAGAAGGAGAAGAAGAGCTACTCTAAAGCTTCTCATTCCTCAAAAGGTAACCCTCTTGCGGGTGAGAAGCTTCTTTATCTTTTTCTGCCCCAACCAGGCCTTGCGGTTGGTCTCCATATCTACGAGTCGCAGATCCACCTGGTAGTAGATGACCTTCTTCCCTTTGGATTCATCAAGTATGGAGTTGATGGAGCCGATGAGCATAAAATCTGCCCCTGCCTCCTGCCCTGGCCTCTTGGCCGACTCCTCAGAGGCATGCCGGGTCTGGTCTAACCTCTCCTCCCTTATCTGCTCCCTTTCGGACTTTCCGGCCACAAAGTTTACCTTTCCTGAGTTGGTTAACTCCCTCTCCAAGTCTTGGATGAAAGTCTCCACGCTTATATGCTCATAGCTTTCGTTCCGTATCCGGCCCACGATCACATCTGGCTTCTTCCCCTTCTGGATGATGAACTCCTCCAGCCAGGGCCTGGCCAGGGCATCCCTGATCATCTCCTCGGCCACCAAACGGGAGTCCGTATCGTTCCAGCGGCCAGATAGGTCAACCACGGCCTCCGGCTCAATCCTGGTGACTTTGCGCGATGCGCCACATCCCCAAATGGAGAATAGCAAAAGGAAGAGGAGAACCCCTACCAGCCAATTACTGCCTCTTCTCTTCCTCTCTAGACAACCTCTGAAAGGCATTCTCCGCATTTCTTCTAACATAATCCCTCACCTCTGCGTTTAATTCCTTCATCTTCTCCAGGCTGGCCCGGAAATGTTCCAGGTCAAGCTTGGCTAAGGAGTAGACAGTCCCATCTCTGGGGTCTGTCCAATGGTCAACGATTATCACCCCGGATAGGGTGGCCGAGGAGAAGGTCTTCACCGCCTGCTCGATATGCTGCTCCTCGGAGGTGGCCGAGAAGTCGCCTGCAGTGGTAGAGGCCATATAATCCCTCATCAGGGAGGCGGAATAGAACTCAAAGATCTTAGTTATCTCCGCCCTTGCCCTATTGTCTGCTGTAGTAATGGCTAAGGCCTTATTCCTTACTCCTGAGACCATACCAACTCCGTGGAAGGTTTTGTCCCCGGCAAAGGCACCTGATCCCTTTAGCACCCACTCCGGCTCCTTAACCTCGCCAACCCGTGGATGGTGGGAACAGCCCACCATCAAAGCCATCCCTCCCGATATCAGAAGGATAGGCCAAAGCTTCCATACCCTCATATTCACCTCCTGAAGGGTTTAGGTTTAACTCACGAAATGCTCGGTGGACGAAAAGACCTTTAACTATACCAAACCCATCCAGATAAGTCAAGAGATTTTTTCTATAGGCTATTTGCGATGTAGGTTTTTTAAGGCGGGGAGACTCCTATTGATGTTATTGTTAATGTAGGGCTGAAGCTTTTCGATAGGGACAATCTCGAAAAAATGGGCAAAAATCACAAAATTGGTGCCCGAAAAGCATTACTTTGTGCACTTGTGGGCGCACCACTCCATCCCCCCCTTACATCCCATAGCTTTTAGCTGTCGGACCCCCTACAGATTATGCAGCCTTCCGCTTCACCAGCGACCGCATAAGATCCTTTCGCCCCTTGTATAGCCTCCTCCACTTGTAGCTGGAGCGGGCTATAGGCACAAACAACCGCCGATTCAGAGCAAGCCGAACCCTCACGCTCTTTAGCACATGCTCACATTCGCAAGCACCGCTACACCTTATCCCGTATGCCTTCATAGGTCACTGATACTTTAGCGCCATCCGATCCTTCTCAAAACCTGAGAAGGCCATCTCAATGGCTTCTCCAGTATGAATATTCTCCCAGTATAGCTTGCCTAACTCGTAAGCTTAGGAATTTCCATTTTTAGAAAGGATGGACAGGATAAATAAAACTCGTCCACTAATGCTCTCCTTATGTGGGTTACATCTAAGAATTTAGCTCCCTTCGGTCGCTAACTTCTCCATAGGGGCTCTCGCCCC
>DAOVCL010000084.1 GCA_030670005.1 Candidatus Zixiibacteriota bacterium
GAGGGGACCTCGGTAACGGTGCGCAACCTCTTCTTCAATACACCTGCTCGGAGAAAATTCCTCAAGAGCCTCGCCTCAGAATATAGACAGATAGCCGATCTGCTTCATAGCTTCCTCTTCGCCTTCCCGCGGCTTTCCCTCAGGCTTGTGCAGGATGGGAGGGAGGTCTTTAACTACCCCCAGGCCAAGGGGAGGGAGGATAGGGTAGAGGGGATATGGGGGGCAAGATATGGAAGGGATATGTTATCCCTCTTTCATCAGGAGGATGACTTGAGGATAGAGGGTTTTATCTCCCCCCCGAAGGCCTCCCGCACATCAGGCAGACATCAGAGGTTCTTTGTCAACGGAAGATCAATCACCAGCAGGTTGCTAAGCCATTCCCTCCTACAGGGTTATGGAGATCTTCTCCTTCCCGGCAGTTATCCCCTTGCCATCATCTTCTTAGAGGTGAACCCGCAGTTAGTCGATGTCAATGTTCATCCCATGAAGAAGGAGGTTAAGTTCTCCAATAGTGGGTGGGTTCACGATACCTTGGCTCAGACGGTGAAGACTGCTCTGGGAAAGGGATCGTTTACCACCTCTACCCTGAGGGAGAGACGGGTTGAGGAAGCCGTAGCCGGGTATTTTGACCGCAGATCTACTCAGGGGACTTTTCCTTTGGCCCAGAGGAATCGGGAGCCTACACCCAGGAGGGAGGAGGCCCAGAGGGGTCCGCTTATTGACTTCTGGCAGGTTCATAACCTTTATATCCTCACTGAGATCAAGGGGGGCCTTCTCATTATGGACCAGCATGCTGCCCATGAGAGAGTACTCTACGAAAAGGCCCTACGGAATTTGGAGGGGGGACGGGCCATCGGCCAGAGGCTCCTCTTCCCCCAGACCATCGAGCTTACTCAAGTGGAGTACTCCCTCTGGGAGGAACACAAGGAGGATTTCCAGAGGCTTGGCTTTGAGCTCAGGCCCTTTGGTGACCAGGCTTTGCTGATAGAGGCCGTTCCGGCGGGGGCAAAGAATAGGGGAGGGGAAGAGTTGGTCAAGGGGATCTTGGATCAGTTGATGGAGGAGGGCAAAGCTCAGGGGAAGGATGAGTTTGCCAAATCCTATGCCTGCCGGGGGGCGATTAAATCTGGGGATAAACTTAGCCCGGAGGAGATGAGCGTTCTCTTTGACAGCCTCTTTGCCACTAAGACCCCTTATTTCTGCCCACACGGCCGTCCCACCCTGATTAAACTTACCCTGCAGGAGTTGAGTAGAAGGTTTGGCAGGTGAAAGGGGTTGTCCCCGTAATCCTGGGTCCCACGGCCAGCGGGAAGAGCGAGCTGGGATATAGGGTTGCCTTGACCTTAGGTGGTGAGATCGTCTCTGCGGACTCCCGACAGATCTACAGGTTGATGGATATAGGGACGGCAAAGCCGCCAAGGGAATATAGGAGGGCTATTCCCCATCACCTCCTGGACATCCTCGATCCAGACCAGCCATTCAATGCCTTCCTCTACTCGCAGTTGGCGAGGAAGGCCATAGATTCCATTCTCCAAAGGGGGAAAGTTCCTTTAGTTGTTGGTGGGTGTGGATTCTATATCAGGGCTTTGATCGAGGGTTTGGTGGCCGATCTACCAGCTTCTCCCCCCATTAGAAGGAGATTAATCCGCATAGCGGAGAGGAAGGGGAAGGAGTTCCTCCATAAACTTCTCTCCCGCGTTGATCCCCAGAGAGCAGAGAAGATCTCACCCAGGGATTTGATCAGAACGGTGAGGGCCCTGGAGGTCTGGCTGGTTACCCACCATCCCCTCTCTCAGCTTCAATCACAGGGAGCATATAGCAGGGCCGAGTTTATTCCATTGAAGATCGGCCTCAGAGTGGAGAAAAAGAGGCTCTATCGGTTTATTGGCCAAAGGGTGGAGGAGATGATAGGGATGGGGTTGGTAGAGGAGGTAAGGAGATTGCTTGATATGGGCTTCTCCCCTCAACTGGGGCCCCTTCGCTCTCCCGGTTATAAGGAGATAATCTCCTACCTCAAAGGGGAGATAATCCTCCAGGAGGCCAAAGAGCTTATCAAGCTGAGGACCCGACATTACGCCAAACGACAGCTCACCTGGTTTAGAGGGGAGAAGGGGGTCAATTGGCTGGATGTGGGGGATGGGATAGGGGAGGCCGAAGGAAAGGTTTTAGCCCTCTATCGGGAGGCTATAGAAATCTGTTGACAAACGATAAAATTGGGTTTATATTGCCTCCGTGAAAGGAAAACATTAGAAAGTAAGGAGCTGATCTATTTGGCACAGGTTAAAGTTCGTGATAATGAGCCCTTTGAAAGGGCCTTGCGTCGTTTTCGGCACCTTTGTCAGAGGGAGGGGATACTTAGGGGGTTGAAGGAGAGGAGATTTTACCGGAAACCAAGTGAGGAGAGAAGGAGGAGGGCGATGGATGCAAGAAGAAGGCTGAGGAGTCACAGTAGTTAGCCATTTAAAGGCTGATATCAGTCTTGGGAAAAATCCCTTGCTTAACTTGGTAATTTTTGTTATATTCCTCTCCAGAGAGTGGGTGGATGCCCACTTTTTTGGTATGGAGGGCTAATGGATCTGGTGGTGAGGGTTAGGGAATTGGTTGTGTCTAAGGTGGAGAGCCTGGGATTTGAAGCGGTGGAGGTTAAACTCTGGGGTTCAGGAAGAAAGTTCTTAAAGGTGCTCATCCACAAGCCAGGTGGGGTAAGCTTGGGTGATTGTGCTCTGGTGAGCAGAAGTCTTTCCGATCTTTTGGACACTGAAGATCCCCTACTCGGGCCCTATATTTTGGAGGTTTCCTCTCCCGGGCTGGATCGTCCCCTGACTAAGCCAGCCGATTTCGAGAGGAACATAGGAAAAGAGGTGAAGGTCGTTTTACATCGGCCTTACGATGGAAGGCAGGTTTGGTGCGGGAGGGTCGCCCATGCGGCTCCGGCAGGCCTTCTCCTCGATGTGGAGAATAAGGAGACACTCCTGCCCTGGGAGGAGATTGCCAGGGCTAACTTAGAGGTAAAGATTTAAATGTCCAATCTGGAAATAGCAGAGGCCCTGGGACAGATAACCAGGGAAAAGAGCATAGATATGGGTCTGATCTTGGAGACCCTGAAGGCTGGCCTCCTGCTGGCGGCCAAGAAGTCATATGGTAGCTCTGAGAACATAGAGGTCAATGTCAACCAGAATAACGGCCAGATAGATATCTTTGCTGTAAAGAAGGTAGTGGAGACGGTGCAGAGGCCAAACTTGCAGATATCCCTACAGGAGGCCAGAGAGATAGATCCAGGGGCTGAGTTGGGCGGAGAGGTAAAAGTCGAGCTCTCCCTATCCGATTTCGGGAGAAATGCCATCCTGGCCGCCAAGCAGGTGCTTATGCAGAGGATCAGAGAGGCGGAGAGGGACAAGATATTAGAGGATTATCGGTCTAAGCTGGGAGAGATAGTCACCGGAACTGTCCAACAACTGGATAGAGGAACGATAGTCGTCAACCTGGGCCGCAGCGAGGGGATAGTTCCCCCTTCCGAGCAGATAAAGAGGGAGAGATATCGTCAGGGGGACACGATAAGGAGCTATGTTTTAGATGTACAGAAGTCCTCAAGGGGGCCCCAAATAAAGCTATCCCGCACCGCCCCTGGATTTCTGATTAAGCTCTTTGAGTTAGAGGTTCCAGAGATCTATGAGAAGATTGTGGAGATAAAGGCAGTGGCCAGGGAACCGGGCAGCAGGTCAAAGATAGCTGTGGCCTCATCCGATACCAGGATCGACCCTGTGGGGGCCTGTGTGGGGGTTAAGGGTTCCCGGGTGCAGAATGTGGTGAGGGAGTTGGGAAATGAGAGGATAGACATCGTCCATTGGAACCCTAATCCAGCTATGTTTGTGAGCAATGCCTTGAGCCCCGCGAAGATCCGTCATAGCGATTTTTACTCCGAGGAGAACAGGGTGAGGGCTGTGGTTGATGATGATCAACTCTCCTTGGCCATAGGCAAATCTGGCCAGAATGCCCGCTTGGCGGCCAAGCTTACCGGGTGGAAGATAGACATCCTCAGCCACACCCGTTACCAACAGCTTATGGAGAAGGAACGGCTTTCGGCTGTTGAGGTAGGTCAACTTCCTGGATTGGGACCAAAGCTTGTTGAAAAACTGAAGTCAAAGGGAATAGAGAACTTATTTGATCTGCAAAATAGAAAGATAGAGGAACTGACCGCTATTCCAGGAATTGGTCAAAAGCGGGCAGAGGCAATTCTCGCTCGCATGGCAGAGTTTTTAGAGAAATAAGGGAGGTAATGCTAATTGGCGAGAGATAAAAGGATATATGAAATTGCCAGAAAATATGATGTCTCCAGTGAGGCCCTTCTCAACATCCTCCATGAGCTAAACTATAGGGTAAAGAGCCCGATGAGCTTAGTCAGCGAGGATATGCTGAAAGCGGTAGAGAGGAAATTTAGCGAGGAGAAAGAGGCAGTCAAAAAGGAATACCGGCGCAAGAGGAAGCTCATAGAGGCACGCAAGAGCAAGGAAGAGGCAAAGAAGATAGTTAAGAAGAGGGGGAAGGGAAAACCAGGCTTTCGGGCTGGCCCGCGGAGGGGAAAAAAGGTAACCAAGAAGAGGAGGGTGGACCAAAAGGAGGTAACTGAGAATGTAAAGAAAACGCTGACCCAGATGACGGCCAAACCTCCTAAGAGAAGGAGAAGGCACCAGGAGACTGAAGAGGTTACCGGGGAGAAGCTTAAGGAGGTAAGGGTTTCTGAGTTTATCTCTGTGGCGGAGTTGGCCGAGCAGATGGAGGTAAAACCCACTGATGTGATCACCAAATGCATGGAGATGGGCCTTTTGGTCACCATAAATGAGAGACTGGATATAGAGACCATAGAGATGGTGGCCGATGAGTTCGGATTTCAGGTTAAACAGATGGCCGAGTATGGCTTAGATCAATTGGAGGAGGTTTCCCCTGGTGAGGAAGAGCCAAGGGCCCCTGTGGTCACTATTATGGGTCATGTGGATCATGGGAAGACATCACTGCTGGATTATATCAGGGAAAGCAACATCATTGCCGGGGAGTCAGGGGGAATAACACAGCATATTGGAGCCTATGAGGTGGAGCTACCCCAGGGGAAGATAGTCTTTTTAGACACACCCGGACACGAGGCCTTCACCGCAATGAGGGCCAGGGGGACGCAGATAACAGATCTGGTGGTTTTAGTGGTAGCCGCCAACGATGGGGTTAAGCCCCAAACTATAGAGGCCATTGACCATGCTCGTGCCGCCGGAGTTCCTATAGTAGTGACCATAAACAAGATGGATCTGCCTAAGGCCAATGCGGAGAGGGTAAGGAGCCAGCTCTCAGAGCTTGGCCTTGTGGGGGAGGAGTGGGGAGGGAGGGCGGTTACGGTGGAGATATCGGCCAAGACCGGACAGGGTATAGATAAGCTTTTAGAGATGCTCCTTCTGCAAGCTGAACTCCTTGAACTTAAGGCCGATCCCAACGCTCGGGCCACCGGGGTGGTGGTAGAGTCGAGGTTGGATTTGGGGAGAGGGCCTGTGGCCAGCGTCCTGGTACAGAACGGTACCTTGTGGCTGGGGGATCCTTTTGTCTGTGGAATGGTCTCTGGAAAGGTGAGGGCACTGATCGATGGGAGGGGCAGAAGGTTAGAGCAGGCTCCTCCTTCTACGCCAGTAAAGGTCTTGGGCCTGGAAGGCCTTCCTCAAGCGGGCGATTCCTTCCATGTGGTCTCCGATGAGAGGAAGGCAAAGGAGGTTAGCCTAAAGAGGCGCCAGATTAGGAGGGAGGAGACCTATAGGAGGGCGAGGAAGGTAACCTTAACCGATCTTTACGATTACATAAAGAGTGGACAGATAAAAGAACTACGTATAGTCATCAAGGGGGATGTCGATGGCTCAGTGGGGGCCTTGAGTGATGTCTTAGAGAGACTGTCAACCTCAGAGGTTAAGGTGGGGGTGATCCACCGCGGGGTAGGGACGGTCACTACCTCTGATATCCTCTTAGCCGCTGCCTCAGATGCTGTGGTCATTGGCTTTCATGTCAAGGCTGACCTGAGGGCTATGGAGCTTGCCGCCAAGGAAGGGGTGGATATTCGCTATTACGATGTAATCTATGAGGCAGAGGAGGATGTCAAAGCGGCATTGGAGGGATTGTTGGAGCCTGAGACTATAGAGATCCCCATTGGCTTAGCAGAGGTGAGGGCGATCTTTTACTCCTCTAAGCTTGGAACTATTGCTGGTTCGTATGTAAAGGAAGGGGCAGTGAGAAGAGGCTGCAAGCTGAGGGTGAGAAGGGGTGAGGAGCTGATATTTGATGGGGAGATCTCCTCTTTGCATAGGTTTAAGGAGGATGTCAAGGAGGTTAGCTCTGGCTTTGAATGTGGTATTAAGATCGAGGGTCTAAACGATATAAGGGAAGGGGATCTATTAGAGGCCTACGAGGAGAAGGAGACCAAGAGGAAGCTGTAGGAGATGGTTGTGGGGGTATTGAGGCTGGACCTCTTCATTCCCCGGAGTCAGTCCCTGAAGGCCAAAAGACAGGTGATCAAGGGGTTAAGGGAGAGGGTGAGGAGAAGGTTTAATGTCTCTGTCTGTGAGCTGGATAACCTGGACCTCTGGCAGAGGGCTACCTTAGGGATAGCCTTTCTTTCCAATGAGTCGAGTTATGTGCATCTGATCCTCTCTCAGGTAGAGAGATCTCTGGAGGAGGATGGGAGAATCCAAATTTTGCACTCTTCCATTGAACTGCGGTAGATGCCACACAGAAGATGTCAAAGAGTAGGGGAACTCCTCAAGGAGGAGATTAGCGACATAATCGAAAACGAGCTCAAGGATCGCTCTATTGGTTTTGTCACCCTGACCCAAGTTAAGGTAACCCCTGACCTCAGGTATGCAAAGGTATATTTCGGCGTGCTGGGCGGCGAGGCCCAGCGCCAGGCAGCTTCTGAGGGGTTGAAGCGGGCCAAGGGCTTTATCCAAGCCCAATTGGGTAGGAAAGTTAGACTTAGATACACCCCTCAGATCAGCTTTTGCTTTGATGATTCCATAGAATATGGGGCACACATCTTGGATCTCTTGCGCAGGGTAGAGGGTGAAGGTTGAGGCCTCAAGCGGGCCTTCTTAATACTTATAAGCCCCAGGGGTGGACCTCCTATGATGTCTGTGCCTATATGAAACCCCTTCTGGGCACCTCTAAGGTGGGCCATACAGGAACCCTGGATCCATTTGCTCAGGGGGTCCTTCTGGTCTGTTTTGGCCAGGCTACCAAGCTTTTTCCCTATCTGCAGGGGGAGAAGGAGTATCAGGCCCTCCTCAGGCTGGGTCAGAGGACGGATACCTATGATCTTACAGGTAGGATAATCGCAGAGGTTTCCTTAGGCAATCTGAAAAGGGAGAAGGTGGGAAAGGTAATAGCCGGGTTTGTGGGGGAGATATGGCAGAGGCCACCCCGGTTTTCTGCCCTTAAGCGGGGTGGGAAAAGGCTATATGACCTGGCCAGGAGGGGAGTGGAGGTAGAGCTTCAACCAAGAAGGGTGACGATAAAACAGATTAGTCTGGAGAAGTTCACCTCTCCCCTTTTAGAGATAAAGGTGATCTGTTCCTCGGGAACCTATATCAGGTCCTTGGCCTCTGATATCGGTGAGCGGTTGGGATGTGGGGCCCATCTGGTGAAGCTCGTGCGCACCAGAATAGAGAACTTCCAAGTGGAGGAATCCTCTCCCCCGGAGAGGATTAAGGAATTGGTCCATAGGGAGAGATGGGAGGATTTTGTCATCCCGATGGAGCATGCCCTTCCCGAGTTTAAGGTAGTGAGGGTCTTTAACTCCTTCAGGCCTAAGGTAAAATCTGGCCTTTCCCTGTGTCCAGAGGATATTCTATCCCTTCCCCAGGGGATAAAAGAAGGGGAGAAGATAAAGGTCTTAGATGAAGGGGACAACCTTCTGGCCCTCCTCTTGGCCACTACGGATATAGCTGAAAAAGGGGGATTTAAGGCCTCCTACCTGAGGGTTCTCTCCTGAATGGAAGTTTACACCTATCCAGGTGATAGGCCCCAGGTCTCCGGCCCGATAGTGACAGTAGGGACTTTTGATGGCCTCCACCTGGGACATCAGAGGGTTATAGGTGAGCTATTAAGAAGGGCCAGCCTTAACCACCGTTCATCGGTGGTTGTCACCTTTCA